>RDXA01000064.1 GCA_004292705.1 Sphingomonadales bacterium
CCCGCAGCAACTGCAATATCATCACGCGATCTGTAAGGAGCAGGCGCCATATTGCTGTTCGGCAGCGACAATCCGATGGCCTCGCCGACGCAGGCCATGGTGTTGGCAGTGAACTGCCCGCCGCAGGCGCCATGGCCGGGGCAGGCGACCTTTTCGAGCGCGATCAGCTCCTGCAAAGGGCAGTTGCCCGCCGCATATTGTCCGACCGCCTCGAACACATCGACCACGGTCACATCCGCGCCGCGGTGGGTGCCGGGGAGTATCGAGCCACCATAGACGAAGATGCTCGGCACATTCAGCCGCAGCATCGCCATCATCATGCCCGGCAGGCTCTTGTCGCAGCCCGCAAAGCCGACAAGCGCGTCATAACAATGGCCCCGGACCGAAACCTCGATCGAATCTGCAATAATCTCGCGGCTGATGAGCGAGCTCTTCATGCCCTGGTGGCCCATCGCGATGCCATCGGTGACGGTGATGGTGTTGAACCGGCGCGGGGTGCCGCCGCCCGCGATCACGCCCTCGCGGCAGATATCGGCCTGGGCGTTGAGGGTGGTGTTGCACGGGGCGCTGTCGTTCCCGGCGCTGACCACGCCGACGAAGGGCGCGGCGATTTCCTCCTCGGTCATGCCCATCGCATAGTAGTAAGAGCGGTGCGGCGCGCGCTCCGGGCCGACCGACACATGGCGGCTGGGGAGCTTCGACTTGTCAAAGGTGCGCGACATAAGATTTCCTGTTGAAGGCTATTTGTGAAACGTCCCCTGCCTTCAGGCGAGCGCCGACGCAACCCTTTGCGCAATATTCGCCAATAATGCTGCCCAGCGGGTGTGATCTGCGGGGGTTGCCGCGAGGTCCTGCCGGATCTCGATCCCGAGATAGGCGCGGCCATAGCCCTCGGCATGGCGGTTCATGGTGTAATTGAGATCGCGGCCCGAATAGGGGAGGTTGTCGCCGACATTCAGGCCTTCCGCTGCCAACATCGGGATCGCTATGCGTGCGGCGCGATCGTCGGTGTTGTAGAGCACGCCGACATGCCACGGCCGCGCGGCATCCGAGGTTTCGAGGCGCGGGGTGAAGCTGTGGAGCGAGAGGATCAGCGCAGGTTCCGCCGCCGCCAGCCATTGCTCCAGCGCCGTGTGGTACGGGCGGTGGAAGCGGTTCAGCCGCCCTTGCCTGTCCACGCCGATATTGCCGGGAATCGGGTGGCCGTCGCTGGCTTCGGGGACGAGGCCGGGGGCGGTTTCCTCG
>RDXA01000174.1 GCA_004292705.1 Sphingomonadales bacterium
TTGCTGCGCAGCATCGGCAACGTCCCATGGCACCTGAAGCCAGTCGCCCGCCACCAGATCGGGCGCTTGCGTCAGGTCGGCAACGATCATGTCCATCGACACCTTGCCAAGGACAGGAAGCGCCCGCCCCTGGTGCAGCATGGCATTGCCGGGGCCGCGCCCGCGCAGAAAGCCATCGGCATAGCCGATCGACACAGTCCCGACCCGCATCGGCCCTTGCGCGGTGAAAGCGGCGTTGTAACCCACGCTTTCACCGGCAACGAGAGTACGGGTCTTCAGCAATGCCGCCTCAACCTTCGCCACCGGGCGGATCACGCCTGCCAGTTCCGCGCGGGGCACACCGCCATAAAGCGCAAGGCCCGGACGGGTGAGATCAAAGGCGTAGTCTTCCCCAAGCGCGATCCCGGCGCTGTTGGCAAGGCTCAGGCGGCGGTGCGGAACGCTGCTGGCGACATCGCGGAAAGCGGCCAGCTGGCGCGGGTTCATCGCGCTGTCCTCATCGGCGCTGGCGAGATGGCTCATAAGGATATCAATATCGAGCGCCGCGATACGCGGGTCACTGGCTTCGCTCGGCGCGATCCCAAGCCGGTTGATGCCGGTGTCGACCATGAGGTGGCATGGCCCTCCCCCGCTTGCGACCCAGCGTCCGGCCTGTTCCAGCGAATTGATCACCGGCACCGCTCCCACAGCCCGCGCATAGGCGCAATCTGCGTCGGTAAGGGGGCCATGCAGCACGGCGACCTGCGTCGGCGGCACATGGGCCATGACCGGCGCGAGCTCGCTCCAGTGAGCAACGAAGAAAGTCTCGCATCCGGCATCGCGCAGGATCGGAACGCAGGTCTCGACCCCGAGGCCGTAAGCGTCCGCCTTGACAGCCGCCGCCGCCCGCGCGCTGCCTGAGAGTGCATCAAGCGCGCGCCAGTTTGCGCCCAGCGCTGCCGTATCGACCGTCAGCCGCAGCGTGGGCGGCGGCGGCGGTGCCTCAATCATCCGCAAAATCCTTCGGCGGGCCGCCCGGAATGCCCCACCATGCCACCAGCAACCCGAAGGCGACCACGCCCCACGTATACCACAGGCCCGCATAGATATCCCCGGTGCGCGCCACGATCACGCCCGCAATCAACGGCAGGAACCCGCCGAGATAGCCTGCCCCGATGTGATAGGGGATCGACATCGAGGAATAGCGGATGCGCGGCGGGAACATCTCCGAAAGCAGCGCGGCGACCGAACCATAGGTCAGCGCCGAGAGCATCCCCAGCGCCAGCAACACAGCGACGATGCCGATCACATTGGCCATTGGCGGTTGCTGCTTGCTGAAGTTGAAGCCGGATTGCCCCAGCGCTGCGTGGACCCCTGCCTTGCGCGCCGCCCCGTCCGCAAACCAGGCCGGATCAATCGCCACCGGTGCCCCGCCAACCGTAACGCTGAGCGTGTCGCCCGCGCTCAGCGTATAGGGCACGCCCGAGGCGGTCAGCGTTTCAAGCACCTTGCCGCAATCGGTCTGATCACGCTGGAACAGCTCGGCAAACGGATCGGTCTGGCAGGCTGGCCCGCTGACGACGACCGGCGTGCGGGCGGCTGCCTCGGCAATGGCCGGATTGGCGAGATTTCCCATCAGCCAGAACAGCGGAAACAGCAGTGCCAGCGTCAGCGCCGATCCGATGATGATCGGCAGCTTGCGTCCGACCCTGTCGGACCATTTGCCGATAATGACATAGAAGCTCATCACGATCAGACCGGACACGAGCAGAACCAGCTCGACTGTCAGATCATCGACGTGCATCGGCCCGCGCAGAAAACTCATGGCGGAGAAGAACCCGGTATACCAGATCGTCGTCAGGATGCCGGTGATTCCGAATAGCGCGACGAACAATCGCTTCGGGTTGCCCGGATAGGTCAGGCTTTCGACAAAGGGATTGCCCGAGGTTTCTCCCGCCGCCTTCATCGCCTGAAACACTGGGCTTTCCGAAAGCTTGAGCCGCATCCACAGCGAAATCGCCAGCAGCGCGATCGACAGCAGGAAGGGCACCCGCCAGCCCCATGCCGCGAACGCATCGGCCGGGATCAGCGCCCGGCAGGCCAGCACCACGATGATCGACAGGACAAAGCCGCCCGCAACGCTCGCCTGGATAAAGCTGGTGTAGAAGCCGCGCCTTTCAGGTGGGGCATGCTCCGCGACATAGATCGCAGCGCCGCCATATTCGCCCCCCAGCGCAAGACCCTGAATCACCCGCAGCAGGATGACGATGATAGGGGCCGCCATGCCGATGGTGTCCACCGTCGGGATCAGGCCGACGCCGGCAGTCGCGATACCCATCAGGGTGACAGTAACAAGGAAGGTGTATTTGCGCCCCAGCTTGTCGCCGAGAAACCCGAACAGCACCGCCCCCAGCGGACGGAAGGCAAAGCCGACCGCGAAGGTCGACCACACCAGCAACAGACCCAGCGTTTCGTTATCGGTCGCGTAGAACGCGTCCTTCAGGATGTAGGCCAACGTTCCGTAGATGAAGAAATCGTACCATTCGAAGATCGTGCCCGCGCTTGACGCGCCGATCACCAGACGGATTTCCTTGTCGCTTGGCTCGCGGTCTGCGAGCGCCTGCGCTTCTGCCATGTCGCTCAATCCCCTTGGGTGCGCCGCTTGACGGCGACGGCCTGTTGGACGCAATCCCTAGCGCGAGGCCGCGCCGCTTGAAAGCGCCTCGCTCGCGGCCTTCCACGGCAATAGCAAGGCCCCGTGGCGGCCCGGATGCGCGCGGGCTGCGGTCAGAGCTTCGATCCCCGGCCAATCAGGCAGCGCATCCTCTCCCGCCAGCCAGTCGGAAATACCTTCTGTCGTCGCCCGCACCCGAGCCGGACTGGTGCCTCTGATACCCTGCGCCAGCACCGCGGCCGAGGCCTGCCCGATGGCACAGGCGCTGACCCGCATCCCGATCCGTGCAACCGTTCCGTCATCAGCGAGCGCGAGGCCCAGCACAATCACGCTACCGCAGCTGCGCGACCGCGCTTCGGCGGTCAGCGGGAAATCCCCGGAGAGCGGAAAGGCAGCAAGCCCGGTTGCAAGGCCGAGCAGTGCGGGGGAATAGAGCTTCGCCGAAGGTATGGCGTTCATGCCCTCTAGCCCACAGCCTCGGCCGCGGCGGCCTCCCGCGCTTCGTCCTCACCGCGCAGCCGGTCTCGCCGGATCGCGATTTCCGGCAGCAACTGGCGCGAAAAGGCATCGGCGGCGGCATAGGTGCGTGCGCCCGTAATCCACAGCGGGCGTCCCTTGTAGCCCCAGGTTTCATCGAAACCGGTGACCAGCATCGCAAAGCCGAACACGGCGATCAACGCGCCCTTCACCGCGCCGAAACCGAAGCCGAGCACGCGGTCGATCGGACCCAGCACCGCCCCGTCGGACGCACCACTGGCATTGCCCATGATCACCTTCATCGCGGCATAGGGGATCAGAAGCAGCAATGCGAAAGCCAGTAGCGAAACTGCGGGCTCGGCCCGGTAGAAACCGCGCAACCCCTCGGTAAGGTAGGGGTGCAGAAAATGCAGCGCGATCGCTGCCATGATCCATGAGGCAAGCGAGAGCACTTCCTGCACCAGTCCGCGCATGAACCCGCCGATCGCGGCGACGGTGACGATGATGCCAATGATGATGTCGAGACCGGCCATAGCGCGTGAGGATTATGCGCTGCCCATGACCTGGTCAACGAGGTTCGCGAGGGCGGCAAAACCGCGATATTCGCCGCTTCCCTTGCTCGCTGTTTCACCCATGGCTGCGCCTGCCGGGCCATAGCAGCGCGCAAAGCCGAGCTTGGCCGCCTCGCGCAGTCGCAGCGGAGCGTGCGCGACGGGA
Organism: Sphingomonadales bacterium; assembly: GCA_004292705.1. Classification (GTDB taxonomy): domain Bacteria; phylum Pseudomonadota; class Alphaproteobacteria; order Sphingomonadales; family Sphingomonadaceae; genus Erythrobacter. The sequence goes on from RDXA01000174.1 coordinate 3,848, forward strand.
CGGATCTCGCCGGCCAGTGACACCTCCCCGAACCATGCCGCCTTGTCGGGCAGGGCCCGGTCAGCAAGGGCGGAGACCAACGCGGCGGCAACGGCGAGATCGGCCGCCGGATCGGTCAAGCGGTAACCTCCGGCGATGTTGAGATAGACTTCGGCCGAGGAGAAATTGAGCCCGCAGCGCGATTCCAGCACTGCCAGCAGCATCGCCAACCGCCCGCTGTCCCATCCAACCACCGCCCGGCGCGGGGTCGCGCCAGATTGCAGACGGACAATGAGCGCCTGGATTTCGACCAGCACCGGCCGGGTGCCTTCCAGCGCCGGGAACACCGCGCTTCCGGCCAGCGGTGTCTCCCGGCCCGAAAGGAACAGGAGCGAGGGATTGGCGACCTCCTCAAGCCCCTCGGTGGCCATGGCAAAGACACCGATTTCGTCGACCGCGCCAAAGCGGTTCTTGAGCGCGCGCAGGATGCGATACTGGTGCGAGCGTTCACCCTCGAAGCTCATCACGACATCGACCATGTGTTCGAGCACGCGGGGACCCGCGATGGTCCCGTCCTTGGTGACATGGCCGACCAGCACGACAACGCAGCCGCTTTCCTTAGCGTAGCGGATGAGTTCGAGCGCACAGCCGCGCACCTGGCTGACAGTGCCGGGCGCGCCTTCGATGGTGTCGGAATGCATGGTCTGGATCGAGTCGATCACCAGCAGCGCGGGCGGCTCCCCCTGCCCCAGCGTTGTGAGAATATCGCGCACCGAGGTTTCCGAAGCGAGCCGGATCGGCGCATCGGCCACCCCCATGCGCGACGCCCGCAGGCGCACCTGCCCCGCCGCCTCCTCACCGCTGACATAGACGACATCATTGCCGCCCCGCGCGATGGTGGCGGCGCATTGCAGCAGCAGCGTGGACTTGCCGATGCCCGGGTCCCCGCCCAGCAGCACCGCCGAGCCCGGTACGAGCCCGCCGCCCAGAGCGCGGTCGAATTCAGCAAGGCCCGTGGACTTCCTGACCGGCAGCTTCGTAGGCGCATTGAGCGGCTCGAAGGCCACGGCCCGCCCCCCGCTCGACAGGTCGTGCTTTTGCGAGAACACCGTCGCGGGCACATCCTCGATCAGCGTGTTCCATTGCCCGCAATCGGCACATTGCCCCTGCCAGCGGTGCGAGACCGAACCGCATTCCTGGCACACATAGCGGCGCTTCGTTTTTGCCATAGGCCCGCGTCTTAACGAGAACAGATGACGAACGCAATTGCATTGCGCCTGTCTCGCGCGCTAGAAAGTGGACATGCGCCAAAAGGAACTCCGCCTTGCCCTTGTCTGCTATGGCGGGGTGAGCCTTGCGGTCTACATGCACGGGATCACCAAGGAGGTCTGGCA
>RDXA01000046.1 GCA_004292705.1 Sphingomonadales bacterium
ATGGGGCGCTGGGAATCGAACCTCGCGGCACTGGCCTCTCCCAGTTCTGGAATCTGCCCGCCAGCCGACACAACCGGGGAGGAGTCCTGTCGTTTGCCGATGGCCATGCCGAGCAGCGACGACCCGCCGTAGGAGATGAAGGGCAGCGTCATGCCCTTGGCCGGAAACAGCCGGATGGCGACGCCCATGTTCACCAGCGCCTGCGTGCCGAAGGCGCGGTGCGCGAGCGTGTCGAGGCCTGGGGAGAACTGCTGCAGCGCTCGCTGCCCGCCGCCGATGCGCCCGCTGCCGAGCAGGAAGCAGCGCTGCGCGAATGGTCGCTGCGGCTGCGGGTGCCGACATCCACGTCACCTCCGTGGACTCATCGGCGCCGGCACTGGAGCGGGCGCGCGGCCAGCTTGGGCACCAGTTCGATCTTGGCGAGCAGCGCGTCGCGGATGCCTTTCTCGATCCGCGCCATCTGCGCTTCCTCGCGGAACGGCTGGCCCGTGTGATCCTGCACCAGAAAGTTGTCGACCGCATAGCCGCTTCTGGCAGTGTGGATGCGCGCATCGATGATGTTCGCACCCGCGAGGTGAATGCCGCCGGCCATGCGGTAGAACAGCCCCGGATGGTCGAGCGCAATCACGCTCACGCGGGTTGCGCCGCGCGTCTCGTCGACTTCGCAGATGATCGACAGCGCCTCACCCGCGGCCTGTGCGGCATCATACTGGGTGAGGTTGCTGGCGATGATATCCTCGGGTTCAGCGATCCAGTAGGCATCGCCCAGCAGTGCGCCGAGGCTGTCGACCAGATGGTCCTGATCCCCCAGCAGCCGCGCTGCCGCATCCTTCTTGGCGGTGACCCGCGCCTTGCGCCCGGTGCCCTTGTGGCCGAGCCGCAGGCGCTCCTGCGCGGCATCGTAGAGCTCGCCGAGGAGCTGGCCCTTCCAGCTGTTCCACGTGCCCGGCCCGACCGCGCGGATATCGACCGCGGTCAGGATCGCGAGATTGCGCAGGCGTTCGAGGCTCTGCACCTCGCCGACGAAATCCTCGATGGTCTTGGGATCGGTGAGATCGCGCTTCTGCGCGGTGCGGCTCATCAGCAGGTGGTGGAGCACCAGCCATGCGACGAGATCGGTTTCCTTCTCGTCGAGCCCGAAGCGCGGGCACAGCCGGTGTGCGACCTCGGCACCAAGCTCCGAATGGTCGCCCCCGCGCCCCTTGGCGATATCGTG
>RDXA01000047.1 GCA_004292705.1 Sphingomonadales bacterium
CTGCCCGATTGGGCGCAGACGCTCGGCATGGTGTTTTCGGTGATGCTGTGGATGCCGTCGTGGGGCGGGATGATCAACGGGCTGATGACGTTGAACGGCGCATGGGACAAGGTCCGCACCGATCCGATCATCCGCATGATGGTGCTGGCGCTCGCCTTCTACGGGATGAGCACCTTCGAAGGGCCGATGCTGTCGATCAAGGCGGTGAACAGCCTGTCGCACTACACCGACTGGACGATCGGCCACGTCCACTCCGGCGCGCTGGGATGGAACGGGATGATCACCTTCGCCTGCGTCTACTACCTCGTGCCGCGCCTGTGGCAGAAGCCGCGCCTCTACAGCCTGCGGATGATCAACTGGCACTTCTGGCTCGCGACTTTGGGGATCGTTTTCTACGCCTCCTCGATGTGGGTCGCCGGGATCACGCAGGGCCTGATGTGGCGTGAGTATGGCGCCGATGGCTATCTGGTGAACAGCTTCGTCGACACGGTCGAAGCGCTCCACCCGATGTACATCCTGCGCATGGTCGGCGGCCTCATGTACCTCAGCGGCGCGATTATCATGGCCTACAACGTTGGGATGACCATCGCCGGCAAGCTGCGCGACGAGGCTCCGATGGGCGACACCGCGCATGATGAAGGCGCCGATCGCCCCCTTATCGCCGAACCCGCCGAATAAGCGCTTGCGCCAAGGAACGCGAACATGAGCAACAACGCCAAACACTCCGACGTTTTCGAGAGCCACAAGAAGCTTGAAAAGAACGTCACCCTGCTGGCCGCCGGAACGCTGCTGGTGGTCGCCATCGGCGGGATCGTCGAGATCGCCCCGCTGTTCTGGATCGATAACACGATCGAGAAGGTCGAAGGCATGCGCCCCTACACCCCGCTGGAACAGGCGGGGCGCGATATCTACATTCGTGAAGGCTGCTACACCTGTCACAGCCAGATGATCCGCCCCTTCCGGGACGAGGTCGAACGCTATGGCCATTACAGCCTTGCAGCCGAAAGCATGTATGATCACCCCTTCCAGTGGGGATCGAAACGCACCGGGCCGGATCTGGCGCGGTTGGGCGGCAAGTATTCGGACGATTGGCACGTTCAGCACCTCAAGGCGCCGCGCAGCGTGGTGCCGGAAAGCATCATGCCGAGCTACAGCTTCCTTGCCGAAGCGGAACTCAACGTCCCCGATCCAGCGGCAAATCTGACCGCCTTGAGGC
>RDXA01000175.1 GCA_004292705.1 Sphingomonadales bacterium
CGCAAAACCGACATAGTGCATGCCGCCCTGAATGATGGGGTGCTGGATGCCGAACATTTCGGTGATGGCGGTTTTCATGGCGTGGTCTCTCCCGTTGGATGCCTGTTTGGTGCAGAGACAAGCCGAGTTGCGCAGGGCTTGCAAGCCCGCTTTTGCGAGGTCCGCGCAGGGCGCCGCGCGCCGTAGCGTCAGCCGCGCTTGAACGTCAGGCTGAAGGTGACCGGCACCGCAGGCGTGATCGAGGGAAGCTGCGCCAGCGCGCGCAGTTCGCCCAATTCGTCGGTCAGGCCGAACATGTCGGTCGAGACGATCACGGGCGCGGCGGTGACCACCAGCACGCGGTCTTCGGCGATGCGGGTGACCATCACCTCGGTCTCGACATCGGCGGACGCGCCCTTGATCGTGACGCTCGCGGTCAAGGGCCGGAGCACCGATTGCCCAACCGCGAGGCCCGCAAAGGCCTTGGGGTCAAGCTTGGCCGTGACGTTGGCCGCCGGGTTGTCGGCCACCCCGAAAAACACCTCGCGCATCCGTTCATTGCGGATTTCGACGCCGGTGTCGACCGAGGCCAGATCGATCGCGAGGCTCGCGGTCCCGTCCGCCACAACGCTGCCGCTGAGGGTATCGAAGCGGTTGTTCTCGGCCACCTCGCCCGCCTTGATGCTGACATAGGCGAGCCGCGAGGCGGCAGGGTCGAGGCTCCATGCGCCCTCGGTCACCGGCGCGGGTGAGGCGGTGGCATCGGCCAACGGCGCATCGGCCTCAGGCCCCGCACAGGCGACAAGCGCGAGCGCGAGAGCGGCAGGAAGGGCGAGCGTGCGGCACCGGAACATGGGCTCAGCGATATACGATTTGGCACCAGTGCGGAAGGGGTGGATGACCGCAAGGCTGGGGACGCCGGTTGCACCGCACAGACAATCGGCAATGCGCCTAGGTCAACCAGTAGAGCAGCGATCCCATTACCGCCGAAAACCCCAACAAGACCGTGCCCGCCGTCAGCCGAGCGCGGCGTTGCTCTGCGGTTTCGCCGGTGTTCGCAAGCGAGATGGCATCCGCGCTTCCCGGGCGCGACCCGCGCCACATGCCGAGTGCGAAGAGCATGTCCCAAAGTTTAGCGTTCTGCGAAGGCGTGTCGGCAGCATGGACTGGCGGCAGCCCTTCCGCGAAGGGTCCGGCCAGCACCGCCGGAATTGCAAAGGGCAACTTGTCCAGCTTCGCAAGCGCGGCGCGTTGTTGGGCGATGGTCTGGAGCGTTTCCGCTTCGAGACCGAACCGGAAGCGCGAGTAAAATCCCCGTTCGACCCTAGCGATAATGTCGAGGATCAGCGCGTAGCTTTCGTTCTCTTCATCGAGATGTTCGCCATTAGCGAACTCTTGGGCGAAGAACGCTGGCTCCGCCTGCCAGAAAATCGCCGCGACAGTCGCAAAGTCGGTGTCCGGGTCTTCGGCCGCCCACTGGAACAGCGGCATGCAGGTATCGACGTTGCATCCCGGCACGAGGACATGGCGAACCGCAGGCGGCCGCTCCGATAGCCAGCGCATCAGATCGAGCAACGCGTTCTGCTCGTCGTTGATGATCTTCTCGTCAAAGTCGGGCGGGTAAAGCATGGTGCTGCCATAGCCGTGCTTTGCAAAAATCAGGTAAAGGCGTCAGGCACCTGCTACTCCCATTCAATCGTCCCCGGCGGCTTCGACGTGTAATCGTAGACCACCCGGTTGATGCCCTTCACTTCGTTGACGATGCGGGTCGCCACACGGGTCAGGAATCCGGAATCATAGGGGAAGACATCCGCCGTCATCCCGTCGGTCGAGGTCACGGCGCGCAGGGCGCAGACCGAATCGTAGGTGCGTCCATCACCCATCACGCCCACGGTCTTGACCGGCAGCAGCACCGCAAAGGCCTGCCAGATCGCGTCATAGAGGCCCGCATTGCGGATTTCCTCGAGATAGATCGCATCGGCCTTGCGCAGGATGTCACAGCGTTCCTTGGTGACCTCGCCGGGGATGCGGATCGCAAGGCCGGGGCCGGGGAAGGGGTGGCGGCCAACGAAAACGTCCGGCAGGCCCAGCTCGCGGCCCAGCGCGCGCACCTCGTCCTTGAACAATTCGCGCAGCGGCTCGACCAGCGCCATATTCATGCGTTCGGGCAGGCCGCCGACATTGTGGTGGCTCTTGATCGTCACCGAAGGCCCGCCGGTGAAGCTGACGCTTTCGATCACATCGGGATAGAGCGTGCCCTGTGCGAGAAAGTCCGCCCCGCCCACCTTGCGCGCCTCTTCCTCGAAAACATCGATGAAGGTCTTGCCGATGAACTTGCGCTTGGCCTCGGGGTCGGTGAGGCCCGCCAGCCCGCCGAGGAACAGCTCTTCGGCCTCCACGTGCACCAGCGGGATGTTGTAGTGGTCGCGGAACAGGGTGACGACCTGCTCGGCCTCATTCATGCGCATGAGGCCGTGGTCAACGAAGACGCAGGTCAGCTGGTCGCCAATCGCCTCGTGGATCAGCACCGCGGCGACCGCCGAGTCCACGCCGCCCGAAAGGCCGCAGATCACGCGCTTATCGCCAACCTGTGCGCGGATTTCGGCGATCTTGGTCTGGCGGAACTCGGCCATCGTCCAATCGCCCGCAAGGCCGCAGACATGGCGCACGAAGTTGGCAATCAGCCGCGCGCCATCGGGGGTGTGGACCACCTCGGGGTGGAACTGGGTGCCATAGAATTTGCGCGCTTCGTCCGCGATCACCGCGAAAGGTGCGCCGTCGCTGGTGGCAACGATCTCGAACCCGGGGGCGAAGGCGGTGACCTTGTCGCCATGGCTCATCCAGACCTGATGCCGCTCGCCGACCTGCCACAGCCCGTCAAACAGCGCGCAATCGGCGGTGACGGTCAGGAAGGCGCGGCCGAATTCGCCGCCTTCTCCGGTCTCGTGCCCGGGCCGAACTTCGCCGCCAAGCTGGTGCGTCATCACCTGCTGGCCATAGCAAATGCCGAGGATCGGCAGCCCGGCATCGAACAGCATCTGCGGCGCACGCGGAGAGCCCTCTTCCGGCACGCTGGCAGGCGAGCCTGACAGGATGATACCTTTGGGCTTCAGCCGGTGGAACGCCGCTTCAGCCTGGGTGAAGGGAGCGATTTCGGAATAGACCCCGGCTTCGCGCACCCGGCGGGCGATCAATTGGGTCACTTGCGACCCGAAATCGACGATCAGGATCGAATCCGGCAGGGCGGAATCGCCGGGGGCGGGGCTGGAAGGGTGCGCGCTCATCGCGGCGGATTACGAAGCGCGCCCCGCGCTGTCCAGCGCCGCCGCCTCCGGGATCGGGAATTTTGCAGCGCAACATAAAAATTATGCCGATATTTTCGATGGTTCCCGGAAAATTGCCCCACAGAAGTTGCAATCTTTGGAACCAATTTCGCCGTTTTCGCATTTGCACATTATTCTTGTGCACTGCACCAGAGTTTCAAACAGCAACCGAATGCCGGGCAACGGCATCGCGCATCCCGACACCCTCTCTCATTTTCCGGAGTATCCCCCATGCGTTTCACTCTTCCCCTGATCGCCCTCGCCGCCGTCGCCGCGCCCGTGGCTGCCGCCTCCGCGGCTGATGAGACCGTGACTGTGCGCATCGCATATGGCGATGTTGACGTGACCACCGCCGAAGGCCGCGCCGCGCTTGAAGCACGCATCGATGCCAGCCTGCGCAAGGCCTGCGTGGTCGAGGCCGCGTCGCGCTACAGCTATGGCCGCCCTGCGGTGGATGCCAAGTGCGTCGCCGATGCCCGCACCGCAGCGCTTGCTGAAGTCGAGCGCGTTGCCGCGCTTCAGGCCCGCAGCGGCCGCACCGTCGCCGCCAACTGAACGTAAGTTCTTCAAAAAGCGAGCGGCCGTCGGAGCGATCCGGCGGCCTTTTGCGTCAAATGCACGATAATACATTGCGAGAAACGCAACTCGGCTTGGCGTTTTCGCATTTGAATCCGACAGCCGGGAACACCACTTGCCGGTCAAGCGATGCCGCGCCGGACTCCTCTCCGTCCCGACGCGATCCCGACGGATGCATCGCCCGGCAATCGAGGCCGAACGCGGCCCAAATTGCCCGCCTGCCGAACGGGCAGGACCGGCCAGCTCCCCCCTGCTCGGCCCTCCTGTCCCGTCGCGCTTCGGCTCCGGCCGGGGCCCGCAGCGAAGAGACGCGGCCGCCACCCTCCCCCCTAAACAGGTGGCCGCGTCTCGAGCGGCCCACCGAGCTGTTTGGCATCGTCGCCAGTCATTGCCTTTTTCGATTGCGGTGATGAGTTATTTTCAGTCATTTATGAGATTGAAAATTACGCGTCGCTTTATATATGCTGTTCCGGCCCGGGTAGTCCTCTCCCCTCCCCCCCGACTGCCCGGGCTCCCAAACAACAACAAAACAGGGAAACCAGAACATGCGTATCAGCGAAAAGGCCGTCGCCTTCCTGCTCGCCGTTGTCATCAGCGGCACTGCGTTCAACACGTTTATTGTCTAGGGCCTCAAGCCTCTGATATCACGTAACGTCAGCGAGAATGCGACACCATCAACCGGCCCGGTTCCTCGCCAGAGGAGCCGGGCCGAGCTGTTTGTGACCCCCGCTATTCCACCCCGCCCAGCCGAACCGCTTCTTCGCGCAGGTCGGTCTTGAGCAGTTTGCCGATATGGCTCCTCGGCATCTCGGCGATCGGGTGCAGCGCGGCGAGGCGCTGGGTCTTGCCGAGCCTCTCGTTCACCGCCGCCATGATTGCCCCGGGCTCCGCAGCGCCGTGCTTCAGCACCACAAAGCCGAACGGGCTTTCACCCCACTTGCGCGAAGGCACGCCTACTACCGCCGCTTCGGCAACGCCCGGCTCCTTGAGCAGCTCGGCTTCGAGATCGCTCGGGTAGATATTGAACCCGCCCGAAATGATCATGTCCTTGGCGCGGCCGACCAGTTCGACGAAGCCTTCCGCGTCGACCCGCCCGATATCGCCCATCCGCATCCATGCCTCCCCCGTTGCCGGGTCGATCCACTGCGCTTCGGCGGTCTTGTCAGGGCGGTTCTTGTAGCCGCTCATCATGGTGAGGCTGCGGCCGATCATGTTGCCGGGGGTGCCGGGCGGCACTTCGCGG
>RDXA01000176.1 GCA_004292705.1 Sphingomonadales bacterium
GCGGTTAGGTGCTGGCACAGCTCGTCCGGCGCCATGCGCCCCTCCCGGCAGGCGGCCGCAGCCGCTTCAAGGCTTGCAAGCTGCTCAGCGCTCAGCAGAGCGGGCGCGGGGATCAGCTGGTCGTGCACGGTGTCGGCGGGGAGGTTGGACAGTCTCTGCCAACTGACGTGGGTGAGCGAGGCACCGACCAGCATTACCGGGCCATGGAGCACGCAGGGCGCACTGCGCAACTGCGGGGCATTGATCGTGACGATAGCCGATTGCGCCGTGCGCCCCTCCGCATGCGTGATCTCGAGCCGCCCGCGAACGACCACGAACATTTGGGCCGAATAGGCAGGGATCGCCTCCTCGATCCGCTCACTATCGGTCTCGATGATATAGAACGTATGGACCAGATCGGCGACGTCGGGCGACGGCGCGATCAGCTTTGTACGAAACTGCAAACGAACCTCTCCCCCACGGTCATGGGGCCCTCTTGCTATTGTTTGGCGCGACCCAGGACGCTGAGGAGACGCCCTTTTGTTATGTATGAGCAACTGGCCGGGGCTTGTCGAGTGGCAGCGATCATGTGTCGACCGCTCGCTCCGGCAAGACAGCTTGTCCGCGCCGACGCAAAAAAGGCGGCACCCCTTGGGGCGCCGCCTATCTGAGTTGAGGAACTCTTTGCATTGCTGCTCCGAGCCCTTCGGGTCGCGTTGCAGTCTCTAGCCTGCAATCCGTCCGGCGAATTGTATGCAAGCGACAAGCATCCCCGGGGTTTCTGGCAGCGATGCGCTCGACATAAGACACGTGCTGACATAGGCGCTCTGGCCATGCTGTTTCGCCTTATCAGACCTGCGATTTTCACGCTCGAATCCGAAACCGGCCATCGCCTTGCGATCCGCGCTCTGGCTGCGTTGCCGGCACGCCGCTTGGCCGCTGCGGGGCCGCTTGCGGTGGAGGTGGCGGGACTTGTCTTTCCCAATCCGGTCGGGGTGGCGGCCGGTTTCGACAAGAATGCAGAGGTGCCCGACGCGCTGCTGGGCCTCGGATTCGGCTTTACCGAAGTCGGCTCGATCACACCTTTGCCGCAAGCGGGCAACCCGCAGCCGCGCCTGTTCCGGTTGGTCGAGGATCAGGCGGTGATCAATCGCATGGGGTTCAATAATGACGGCGCAGAAGCGGTGCTGGCGCGGCTGCACGCCCGTTCGGGGCGGCCCGGGATCGTTGGCGTCAATATTGGTGCCAACAAGGACTCGCCCGATCGCATTGCCGACTATGCGGTCATGGCTGGCAAGATGGCGCCGCACGCGGCCTATCTGTGCGTCAATGTGTCCTCACCCAACACCCCCGGCTTGCGGGCCTTGCAGGATGAAGGCGCGCTGACTGCGCTCATCGAGGCGGTGATCGCAGCGCGCGATGCGGCCACGCCCGCTGGCCCGCCGCCGGTATTCCTCAAGGTGGCCCCTGATCTCGAACCTGCCGATGTCGACGCCATCGCGCGCATCGCGCTCGACTGGAAGCTCGGAGCCTTGGTCGTATCGAACACCACCATCAGCAGGCCTGCGCTGCGATCGCACCATGCGGGGGAGACGGGCGGGCTGTCCGGCGCGCCGCTGCGGGCGCTGGCGACGCAGCGCCTGCGCGATTTTCGCAAGGCGACGGGAGGCGCCATTCCGCTCGTCGGCGTCGGCGGTATTGCCACAGCCGAACACGCCTGGGAGCGCATTCGTGCGGGCGCGAGCCTCGTCCAGCTCTACTCGGCCATGGTCTATGAAGGCCCGGGGCTCGGCGCACGCCTTGCACACGGCCTGGAAAGGCTGATGCGGCGCGACGGGTTCACCAGCATTGCCGAAGCGGTGGGAACCGAATAGCACTATCCGCATGCGCTTCATCCCCGCCCTGATCGCCCCGCTGGCGCTTGCCCTTTCGGGCTGTGCGACCAGCCAGACCCTTTCCACCGCAGCACCGGCACCGCCTTCGGTTGCGGTCGGTGCCGTCAGCAGCGCCGATCCGCGCGCGACGGCGGCGGGCGAGGCTATCCTTGCCAAAGGCGGTTCCGCGGTTGATGCGGCTATTGCGGTCATGCTGGCGCTGACCGTGGTCGAGCCGCAAAGTTCCGGCATCGGCGGTGGCGGGTTCCTTCTGCGGGCGGACGGTGAGACGGGCGCGCTGGTGACCTATGACGGGCGCGAGACCGCGCCTGCCGCTGCCACGCCGACACGTTTCCTCGATGCTCAGGGCAAGCTGCTCGGACGCGATCAGCGGGTGTTCTCCGGCCTCAGCGTCGGGGTGCCGGGCAATATCGCGCTCGCGGCCAAGGCGCATGCCGCGCATGGCAAGCTACCCTGGGCGAAGCTGTTCGACCTGGCCATTGCGCTCGCCGAGGACGGGTTTGTCATGAACCCGCGTCTTCACCAGTCGCTCGCAGGCAACAAGGGCCGCGCGGACAAGTCCGATTATGCGCGCGGCGTGTTCTTCGGTGCGGATGGCGCGCCGCTGCCGGTGGGCTCGGCAGTGAAGGTGCCTGCCCTTGCCGCCACTTTCCGCGCGCTGGCCAAGGACGGGCCATCAGCGATGTATGGCAGCAGCCCCGCCGCGGCGCTGGCTGCTTATGTTGCAGGCGAAACCCCGCAGGACGGGCGGATGACCCCGGAGGATGTTGGCGGCTATCTCGCCAAGGAGCGCCCTCCGGTCTGTGCCCGTTACCGGGTTTATCGCGTGTGCGGGATGGGGCCGCCCTCATCGGGCGGGATCGCAGTTGCGCAGATTCTCGGTCAGCTCGAACGCTTTGATCTGGCCGCCCTCGGCCCGCAGAGCCCGCAGTTCTGGCACCTGTTCATCGAGAGTCAGCGCCTCGCCTATACCGACCGGGAGCTTTATTCGGGCGATGCCGATTTCGTCGAGGTTCCGATCACTGGGCTGGTGGATGCAGGCTATCTCGCCACCCGTTCGGCGCTGATTTCTCCCGATACTGCCCTCACCAAGGTCGAGGCTGGCGTGCCTCCCGGTGCGCCGCTCGCGCGCGGGGACGGGCCGGAGGAGCCGGAGAATGGCACCACCCATTTTGCGGTCGTCGATGCCGATGGCAACGCTGTCAGCTACACCTCGACCATCGAAGGCGCGTTCGGTTCGGGGCTGCACTTCGGCGGGTTCTACCTCAACAACGAACTCACCGACTTCACCCTGACGCCGGAAGCCGATGGCAAGCCGGTCGCCAACAGGGTCGAGGGAGGCAAGCGACCGCGCTCCTCGATGGCACCGACTATCGTGTTCGATGACAAGGGCGAGGTGGTGCTGGTGATCGGTGCGGCTGGCGGCCCGACGATCCCCGTGACTGTTGCCCGCGGCATCATCGGCGTGCTCGATTTCGGCCTTGGCGCGCAGGAGGCATTGGGTCTGCCCTTCGCCATGGCGATCGGCGATATGCTGCTGATCGAAGAGGGCAGTGCGTTGGCGGCGATGAAGGACGATCTGACAGCGCGCGGCCACAAGGCGATCCGCATCGCGCCCGCGCCGATCAAGGCCAACGCGCTCGGGCGGCGGGCCGACGGCACCTGGGAAGTCGCGACCGAGCCGCGCAATGCCGGGCTGGTTACGCCCTGACCGGTCTTGCCGCTACGGCGATCAGCTTCTAATCTGACGTCTAACGCGGGTCGCACCTGAACCTGCGAACAAGAATTCGAAGGGATCAGGAGCCTTTGCCAGTGCATTCCCCCACTCTGCCCGCCCAGGAAATGGGTAACACTGCCCGTACGGTTGCCAACCCTGCAGACCACCAGCTGTTGCAGGACATCGATAGCGCGCAGAACCTCGTCGAGCTGTTCCTGAAGCGCGCGGACGAGAAGGGAGACGCGCCGTTCCTCGGGCATAAGGCGGGCGGGCAGTGGGTGACCCAGAGTTGGCGCTCGGCGGCGGAGCAGGTGTGCCTGCTGGCCGAGGCCCTGCGCGCCATGGGGCTGGAGCAAGGGGACCGCGTCGCGCTGGTCAGCGAAAACCGCCCCGAGTGGTGCATCGCCGATCTTGCGATCATGGCCGCAGGCTGCATCACCGTGCCGACCTACACCACCAACACCCGGCGCGATCACGCGCATATCCTCGATAACTCCGGCGCGCGGGCGGCGGTAGTCTCCAACGAGAAGCTGCTCGCCCCGCTGGTCGGCGCGATCAGTCAGACCGGGTTGGTCGAGCACGTTATCGGCATTGATGACCTGAAGCGCCAGCAATCGGGCAGTTTCGAGTACCACAACTGGGCGGCGCTCATCACCGGTGATGCTGCCGCTGCCCGCCTCGCCGTGGACGAACGTATCGGCCGGATCGCGCGGTCGGACACGGCCTGCCTGATCTATACCAGCGGCACCGGGGGTGCCCCGCGCGGGGTGATGCAGCATCATGGCGCGATCCTTTGCAACGTCGCTGGCGCAGCGGAGGTGCTGCTGAGCGATTTCGGCATCAAGGACGAACGCTTCCTGTCGTTCCTCCCGCTCTCCCACGCCTACGAGCATTCGGGCGGGCAATATCTCCCGATCGGTGTGGGCGCGGAAATCTTCTATTCCGAAGGGCTGGAAAAGCTCGCCTCGAACATCGAGGAGACGCGGCCTACCATCATGGTCGTCGTTCCGCGCCTGTTCGAGGTTTTGCGCACGCGCATCATGAAGCAGGTCGAAAAGCAGGGCCGGGTGGCGAACTTCATGATGGATAGCGCGCTCAAGATCGCGGAGCATTCCAAGGAGGGCCGGAAACGCTTGCGCGACAAGCCGCTCGATTTCCTCGTCGAGAAGACCCTGCGCCCCAAGATCCGCGCCAAGTTTGGCGGGCGGATCAAGGCGATGGTCTCGGGCGGCGCACCGCTTAATCCCGAAGTCGGCAATTTCTTCGACGCGATGGGCCTCACCATGCTGCAAGGCTATGGCCAGACCGAGGCCGGGCCGGTGATCAGCTGCAATCGCCCCAGGGTGGGCCTCAAGATGGACACCGTTGGACCACCGCTGCGCGGGGTAGAGGTGAAAATTGCCGAGGATGGCGAAATCCTCGTGCGCGGCGAGCTGGTGATGCACGGCTACTGGCGCAACGAGGCGGAAACCGCGCGCACCTTGCAGCGCGATCCGGCTGATCCGGCGGGTGCGCCGTGGCT
>RDXA01000177.1 GCA_004292705.1 Sphingomonadales bacterium
GACAAGTAGGAAATGGCATTATTATACCTTGCGTACCCACGGCGGAGGGTGTCAAATGAGAGCACCTGACCGAATCGAAAGCCTGTGGGATATGTTGAAGAGGTTTGAGAGTAGGGCGATCCTTGGGTCGCTAAGCTATCTTGCTCAGACCGAAAGGATGCTGCTCGAAGGTAGGCGGCAGATGCCGCATAATCTGCCCTATTTCCAAATGGGAAAGACCGCGCACCTTACTGTCTCTCGGAACTTAGATAATTTCATCCAAGCTGGTCAAGACTACGATCTGGCCGGACTCAAGGCTGCAAGTGAAAATTGTAAGAATTTGTTTCTTGTGCTGAAGCCAGAACAGCAGATTAATCTTGAAGAATTAGATTATTTAATAGAGTCGCTCCAAGCAGTTCGAAATATCTTCATGTACGGGATCAAGGAGCAAGGCGTCTATGTAATGACGCGCGGGGCTGCAAGCGCCTACAATGACGCAGCTGATGGCTTTGGTGACCGTGTGAGGCTCGCCTTTCCGTCATCGAGTTTTGACATTGAGGAGGCCATTAAGTGCAGGTCGCTTGAGCTTTGGACCGCGTCAGTCACTCACCTTATGAGGGCGCTTGACCCCCCGCTTTTAGCGTTTCAGACGTATCTTGCCGTGCCTTGCCCAAAGGAAAACTGGCAAAACATACTTGATCAAATCGACGCGGCCATAAAATCAAAGGGCCACAAGGCGCATGACCATCAGTGGAATAGCGAAGCATCCGCTCATTTTAGGATACTGAAGGACGCATGGCGCAATCATGCGATGCACGGAAAAGATCGGTATGATGAAAGTCGCGCAACCACGATCTTCGAAAGCGTGCGCGGGTTCATCACTCACTTAGCCGAGAGGCTTGGTGAGTGATTTGGTCAACCTATCCAGCGTCTTCTCGGCTTCGGTGGGGCTTAGTTCGCCAGCGTCGATGAGCTTTTGCGCCTCGGCCTTGAACCTGGCGCTCTGCTCCTCCTGCGTTTCCTTGCGCTTCTGCTTCGGCATCAGGCCCTCGCACTAGTCGTTTCATAGGTGAGCCGCTTGCCGATCACACCGCGCAGGATGAGGTCGGCGCGCTCGCTGTCCTCGATACCAGTGGCGGAGCGGTTGCTGTAGCGGAAGTCATATTCTGCCAGATAGCGGTGCAGGTGCTTCTTGCTGCAATGCTGGTAGATGCCACGCATCCCACGCTTGAAGATGCTGAAATAGCCTTCGATGGTGTTGGTGTGGACAGTGCCGCGCACGTATTCGCCAGCGCTGTGGTTCACGCGCTGGTGCTGATATCATCAGTCATGATGCGGGTTTCACGGCGAATGTTGGCAGTCACGATAGGCTCAATTTCGTTCGCGCTAACCTTGTCCACCACGTAGGAGCGGGCACGGCCCGAACCGCGCTCGACAAGCGAGACCACCTTCATTTTGTGCTGCACGCCCTGACGCACTTCGGTGCCGGGTTCGCGCCCGATGTAAGTTTCGTCCACTTCCACGGTTGCGCCAAGACCGCCGAGCGGGAAGCCGGTATCGTCGCGCATTGCTTCACGGATGCGGTGAGACATGAACCACGCGGTCTTGAGGGTGACGCCAAGGATGCGGTGCAGCTGGTTGCTGCTGATGCCCTTCTTACTGCCAGCAATCAGGTAAATCGCCTGAAGCCACTTGTGCATCGGAACCTTACTGTCCTCAAAGATGGTGCCAATCTTCACGGTGAAGGGCTTGCGGCACTGGTAGCACTTCCAGACACCCACGCGGGTGCTCTTGCCCTGAAGCTTGCCGACGCGATCAACACCGCCGCAGTGCGGGCAAACGGCACCCTGCGGCCACAGACGAGCCTCAACGTACTCGTAGGCTTTTCCTTCGTCGTGCAAGTGCGGGGCGGACAGGTTCGACATGACTTAACTCCTTGGGACTGTTCCTATCCCGGTGAATTGGGTACGTCAAGTATAATATCGCCTAGGAAATGCAGTGAAACAAATCAGGAACATCGGGCGAATCACCCGATGATCGCCATCCACTCAGCAACCGACAGGGACGCAAAACCATGCTGCTTCGGACCATCGAAACCTTCCTGCGCGAGCATGCCATGCCCGCCACCAAATTCGGGCGCCTCGTCGCTCACGATCCGCGCTTTGTGCTCGATCTGCGCATGGGACGCACCCCGCGCCGCGAGACGGAACTGCGCACCCGCGCCTGGATGCAAGGCTATGCCGCCCGTGCCGCAGCCGATACCAGGGAGGTGGCATGATGCTGACCGAGAGCTTCCGTGACCCCTTCGCCCATCTGCTCGGTGACTTCGACCAGATCGAGGTCAAGTCCGCTCCCGCCATCGCCGCTGCCGCCTATCGTCCGCGCCGCACGCTCGCCGATCGGGTGCGCGCCGCGCTGATGCAGCTCACCGGCGGACACGGCACCGTGCTGGCGCATGAGGAGAAGGCCTGGGCGTCGATCACCTTCGCCGGTACGCGGCACGAAGTGGTGCTGGAATTCTGCGGCCCCGAGGCTGTCGCCGCAGGTGAAGAGCTGATCGAACGCCTGCCGGATCATGAATTCACTCTGCCCCGCCAGCTGGTCGCCGATGCGACGGTGACCAAGGTCGACCACCGTTTCGCCGCAATGGAGCGCCTGGAAGTGACGGCGGTGTTGCTGTTGCTGGAGGAAGGGTGAGCGCCGCTTGCCCCTGCCCGTGCGGCCTCAGTAACCCAGTGTCGGATCGAACACCGGGGCAACCGGCTCCCCGCGCAGATATCTGCCGAGGTTGTCAAGGAAGCGGTCGCCGGAGCGGATGAACATCTTCGTCTGCGCGCGGCCCGACAGGTGCATGGTGATGTGCGCGTTGTCGAGGCTCCACAACGGGTCGCCTGCGGGGAGCGGCTCGGGGGTGGTCACATCGAGAAAGGCGCCGCCGATGGCCTTCCTTTCGAGCGCTTCGACCAGCGCGGTCTGATCGATCACGCTGCCGCGCGCGATGTTGACGATCACGGCATCGGATTTCATCGCCGCCAGCTCCCCGGCCCCGATCATGCCCTCGGTCTCGGGCGTGGCCGGGACGGCGAGGATGATCCAGTCGAATTCGCCAATCCGGGCGCGCCATTCATCGGGGCCGAGGGTGTTTTCGCCGGGTGTGCGGCGCACCACGCTGACGTCCACGTCAAAGGCCGCGAGGCGCGGTTCGATCAGCTTGCCGATTGCGCCGTAGCCGAGCAGCAGCGCCTTCGAGCCCGCCAGCTCGCGCTTGCCGGGGCTGTCGAACAGCCACTCGTGACGATCCTGCGCGCGGACGACTTCGCGATAACCCTTGGCGAGGTTGAGCATTCCCATCACGACGTATTCGGCGATGGTGATGGCGTTGATTCCGGCGCCGTTGGTGACGGTGATGCCGCGTTCGATCAGCACATCCATGGGCAGGAAATCCAGCCCGGCGTAGATCGAATTGAGCCATTTGAGCTTCTTGGCTGCGCGCAGGGTTTCAGCCATCGCCTGCTGGTCGTTCATGTCGAACCAGCCGATTTCCGCGTCGGCGACCGCCTCCATCGCCTGTTCGTGGGTCATGAACCAGCGCACATCGAGGCCTTCAGGGAGGCGGTGTTCGAGCATCGGGCGGATGAGGCCCGAAATGGCCAAAATCGTCGGGCGCGCGGTCATGTTATCTCCCCTCCCGCTTGCGGGAGGGGCCGGGGGTGGGCCTGTCCGCAGCGGTTTCAATAGTCCCACCCCTAACCCCTCCCGCAAGCGGGAGGGGAACTTTTAACCCAGCTTCCACTCCCAGCCGAGCGGATCGCCGTCCATGATTAGAATGCCATCACGATTAAGCTCGTCGCGCACCTCATCGGCCTCTTCATATTGCCCAAGGCTCCGAAGCTGTCTCCGGTGTCCAAGACGATCATCAATAAACTTCGCGTCGATATGCATTCGGTCTTTTGGCTGGATGCGCAGGTCGTCGCGTATGACGCTTAAGAGGTCGAGGCCGAGAACGCTGTCGATCTTTTCGATCACCGAGAGCGCGTCAGCAGGCGGTATCGCTTTGACGCCCAAAACTAGTTCAAGGACCGCCAATGCTTCGGGCGTATTGAGATCGGCACTGATCGCTTCGTCGAACGCACTCAAGTACTTCTGAACATCGAACTTCCCGCCCTGCCCGGCAGCGGCGCGCTCTTTTAGTTTCTCGATTTGAATGACCATCCGCTTCAACCGCGTCAGCGCCGCGCCGAGGCCCTCCCACGAGAACTCCAGCTCGGAGCGATAATGCGCCTGCAGGCACATCAGCCGATAGGCCAACGGGTGATACCCCCGGTCAATCAGCAATTGCAGCCGCAGGAACTCGCCCGAGGACTTCGACATCTTCCCCGAGCGTTCGACGAGGAAGTTGTTGTGCATCCAGATGCGCGCGCCGGAATTGCGCGGATCGTCCAACCCATTCGTGCAGCAATGCGCCTGGTTCTGGGCAATCTCATTGGGGTGGTGGATCTCGCGATGGTCGATCCCGCCGGTGTGGATGTCGAAGGGGAAGCCCAGCACCTCGCCGCTCATCACCGAGCATTCGAGGTGCCAGCCCGGCGCGCCCTTGCCCCATGGAGAGTCCCACTCCATCTGCCGCGTCTCGCCGGGCGGAGTCTTGCGCCAGATTGCGAAGTCGGCGGCGTTGCGCTTGCCCTCGACCGCCTCAATGCGGCCCTCGCCTTCCTCGGTGTTGGCCCGTGCCAGCCGCCCGTAATCGGCCACGGTGGACACATCGAAATAGAGGCCGCTTTCAAGCTCGTAGCAGTGCCTCTCTGCGATGCCCTTGGCAAACTCGATCATCTGCGGGACGTAGTCCGTCGCGACCGTCCACTGTGCGGGTTGGCGGATATTGAGCGCTTTCACATCGGCCCAATAGGCCTGCTTGTAATGCTCGGCGATGTCCCAGATGGACTGCGCCTGCTGCGCAGCCATCTTCTCCATCTTGTCCTCGCCCGCATCGGCATCGTCGGTGAGGTGGCCGACATCGGTGATGTTGATCACGTGGGTGAGCTTGTAGCCCTTCCAGCTCAGCGTGCGCCCCAGCACATCGGCAAACACATAGGCGCGCATATTGCCGATATGCGGGTAGTTATAGACCGTCGGCCCGCAGGTGTAGACGCGCGCCTCGCCTGCGTGGACGGGCTCGAACACCTCGATCTGGCGGGTGAGCGAGTTGAACAGCTAGCGAGTTGAACAGCTGCAACTTTGGCTTTGGGGCGACGTCGGTCATGGGCGGGGCCTTTGCCCCAATCCGCCGCGTCAACGCAAGCCGGGTTACTCAAACCCGATGAACTTGACGTGTTCCTCCAGCGGCACCCGCTCGCGCGCGAAGTTGTTCACCGGCGCCTCCGGGTCGCGGTAGCCGATCGCCATGCCGCAGAAGAACATGTAGCGTTCGTGATCGAGCCCCAGAAATTCGCGGATGGTGTTGGCGTAGAGCGCCATGAATTCCTGGAAGCATGAATCCAGCCCCTCCTCGCGCAGCAGCAGGGCAACGGTCTGGAGCCACATGCCGACATCCGACCACTGCGGCTCCTTCATGAGTCGCGGGAAATAGACGAACAGCACCGCAGGCGCATCGAAGCTGGTGGTGTTGCGCGCCATCGCCGCCATCCGCCCCGCGCCATCATCGCGCGCAATCCCCATCGCGCCGAACATCCCGGCCGAGATCCCGTCGAGGCGCTTCTTGTAAGCCTCTTCAGTCCCCGGGGCAGCCCAGTCATACTCGGCAGCGCCCGGCCCGTTGGCGATGATCTTCGCCTGCAAGTCCTTGAGCGGCTGGCCGGTGACGATGCTCGCTTCCCACGGCTGGTAATTGCACCCCGAAGCCGCCCAGCGCGCCTTGTCCATCACGCGGGTAAGCGTTTCGAGATCGACCGGCGTGTCGAGAAAGGCGCGGATCGAGCGGCGGGTGGTAACGGCTTCGGTGACGTTCATTTCTCTTCCCATTCAAACATGACACTGGGCACGGCAGTGGCGGGCGAAAGCGAGCGATAGAAGGCCTTGGCGGTCTCGTCATCGCTTGACGCAAGCACCCACGTCGAAGCCCATCCCCGGGACCGCGCAAGATCGGTGGCTGCTTGCATGAGCATGGTTCCGAACCTGCGGCGTCGAGCCGCGTCGTCCACCGCGATTTCGTTCAGGAACAGCACCGGGCGCTGGTCAGGATGCAGAACCATGGTCGCGCTCGCAAATCCAACGGGATGGCCCTGCGCAAAGGCGAACCAGAGAAAATCCCGCTCGCTTTCGAGCATCGCCGCAGTCTGATCAGGCAAGGGTGCAGCATCGAAGAGGTGGGACGCGGACAGCACCAGCGCGGCATCGCCCGGCCCCAATAAGCGCACATTGACGGCCCGATCGCTCACCGCCGCCCCTTCACGCCTTTCTCATCCTCGAACAGTTCCGCGAGCTGCTCCATGATCGTGCCGCCCAGCTGTTCCACGTCCATGATCGTCACCGCGCGGCGATAGTAGCGCGTGACGTCGTGCCCGATGCCGATGGCGACCAGCTGGACGGGGGAGGCCTTCTCGATCCATTCGATCACGCTCCGCAGGTGCGCTTCCAGATAACCCGCGCTGTTCACCGACAGCGTCGAATCGTCCACCGGCGCACCGTCGGAGATGACCATCAGGATGCGGCGTTCTTCGGGGCGGTAGAGGAGGCGGCTGTGCGCCCAGATCAGCGCCTCGCCGTCGATGTTCTCTTTCAGCAACCCCTCGCGCATCATCAGCCCGAGATTGCGGCGCGCGCGGCGCCAGGGCTCGTCGGCCTGCTTGTAGATGATGTGGCGAAGATCGTTGAGGCGCCCGGGGTTCTGCGGCTTGCCATCGGCGAGCCATGCCTCGCGGCTCTGCCCGCCCTTCCACGCGCGGGTGGTGAAGCCGAGGATCTCGGTCTTGACCCCGCAGCGTTCGAGCGTGCGGGCCAGAATGTCAGCGCTGATCGCGGCGATGCTGATCGGGCGGCCGCGCATCGAGCCGGAATTGTCGATCAGCAGGGTGACGATGGTGTCCTTGAACTCGACATCCCGCTCGACCTTGTAGCTGAGCGCCGTGCCGGGCGAGATGATCACCCGGGCGAGGCGTGCGGCATCGAGCACGCCCTCCTCCATGTCGAAATCCCAGCTGCGGTTCTGCTGCGCCATCAAGCGGCGCTGCAAGCGGTTGGCGAGGCGCGTCACCACGCCCTGAAGGCCGGTCAGCTGGCTGTCGAGATAGGCGCGCAACCGGTCGAGTTCTTCGGCATCGCACAGGTCGGGCGCGGCGACCTCCTCGTCGAAGCGGGTGGTGAAGGCCTTGTAATCGACGCTCGCCGGGATTTCGGCCTGTGGGCGGTTGGGTCGCACGGGGGCGTTGGAAGCATCGCCATCGTCGCCCGGTTCGCCTTCGGACATGTCGCTGTCGGTCTCGGCGTCGGAGGATTGTTCGCTCTCGCCCTCGCCCTCGGTCATGTCGCCGGCCATTTCCGCGCTCTGCGGATCGCCCTCGCCCTGATTCTCGTCATCGCCCTTGTCGTCGTCGCTCGGCGCGTCGTCATCATCGGGGGAATCGCTGTCGCTCTCGTCAGGCGCATCGGTGGGCCGGGTGAGATCAAGCTCGCGCAGCATATCGAGCGCGAGCTTCTGGAACGCTTCCTGATCGCCGATAGTCTCCGCCAGCGCGGCAAAATCGCCGCCGACCTTCTCTTCGAGGAAGTCGCGCACCAGCTCGATCCCGCCCCGCGCCTTGGCAGGCACTGCCTCGCCGGTCAGCGCCTCGCGCACCAGCAAGGCCAGTGCGGTCTGGAGCGGCACCTCGGAGGAATTCTGGGCGCGCACGATCTTGTCGCCAGCGGTGCGCAGCTCGGTCGCGGCGTCGAGATTGGCCTTGATCCCGCCAAAGCGATTCGCGCCCAGCGCCTCGTAACGCACCTGCTCGATCGCATCGAAACAGGCGCGCGCGATGGGTTCGGGCGGGGCGCTCCGGGCGTGGAGCGCGGCGTCGTGGTGGCGCAGTCTGAGTGCGAAAGAATCCGCAAATCCCCGCGCCTCGGTCACCTGATCGGCCGGCAGATCGCGCCCCGGCAGCGGCACGCGGAAACGGTTGCCCGCAGCACCGGGCACATCAGCGCTCCACGCTACCTCGACCTCGGCATCGCGCGCAATCGCGCGGCTCGCGCCGGTCAGTGCCTGCTTGAACAGATCGAGCGGGGACTGGTCAGCCATTACAGGATCGACTGGCCCGTCTTGGCCCAATCGGCCATGAAGCCCTCGATCCCCTTGTCGGTCAGCACGTGCTTGAACAGATCGTGGATCACCTTCGGCGGCGCCGTCATGACGTCAGCCCCGATCTTGGCAGCCTGCAACACATGGGTGGTGTGGCGCACGCTGGCGACCAGAATTTCGGTGGCGAAGTTGTAGTTGTCGTAGATCAGGCGGATGTCCTCGATCAGGTCCATGCCGTCAAAGCCGTTGTCATCATGGCGGCCCACGAAAGGCGAGATGAAGCTCGCCCCCGCCTTGGCCGCGAGCAGTGCCTGATTGGCCGAGAAGCACAGGGTCACGTTGACCATTGTGCCCTCGCCTGTCAGCGCCTTGCAGGTCTTCAAGCCATCGACCGTCAACGGCACCTTGATACAGACATTGTCGGCAATGCGGCGCAGGACCTCGGCCTCTTTCATCATCGTGGCGTGATCAAGCGCCACCACTTCGGCGCTGACCGGGCCGTCCACGAGCTTGCAGATTTCGGCGGTGACTTCCTTGAAATCGAGCCCCGACTTGGCGATCAGCGAGGGATTGGTCGTCACCCCGTCGAGCAGGCCGGTGGCGGCAAGCTCGCGGATCGCCTCGATCTCGGCGGTGTCGACGAAGAATTTCATGGGGTGCGCGCTCCTCGCAAGGGGATGATTCCCTCCGTCCCTAACGAAGCAGCGGCCCGCCCGCTAGTCCCGCCAGAGCAGCAGCATGCGGGCAATCAGAGTCGGCTGCCCAGCCCGAATACCCCGATCAGCAGCGGATCGCGCGTGCTTTGCGGATTGGCACGGATCGCGGCTTCCTCGCGGCCGATCTCGCCCCAGATAGCGTCGTCGATCTGGCGGCCGAAGCGGTCGGCGACCCCAGCCACATCAACCCCGGTGAGCGCCGAAAGCGCCTGACCGACCAGCGGATCGCGGCTCAGCCGCATCGCCTGACCCAGTTCGGGCACCACGGCATCAACCAGCGCCGGACCAACCTCGCCGCGCAGGAACGTGCTCGCCGCATCCGGCCCGCCGCGCACCAGGGCAATCGCGTTGCCGAAGCCGATCATCCGGATTGCATCGGTCACCACCGGTGCCGCGCGGAAGCTCGCATCGATCGCGAAGCTGGCGAAGCGTTCTTCCAACCGGTCCTTCACCAGCGCCGAGGTCAGAATGCGCGACAGCACATCGCCGCGCGTGCCCAGCACCGAGCCGAGGCCGAGCTGAGCCACCTGATCGTCCCAGTATCCGCCCGGCGCGGTGAGGCGCGCAAAGGCGTTCTCTGCCGCGAGCAGCAGCAGACGGCGCACCGCCTCTTCCATCGAGAAGCCGCCACCAGTGCTGGCACAGGCGGGCAACAGCAGCAGCGCCCCCGCGCCAGCGGCGCCCGCCAACAGGCTGCGGCGGGTGGTGGGGGTGGTCTCGATTATCCCTGTCATTCTCGCGTCTCCGTGCTTGCCCGATCATCATGCCGATCCCCATATAGCCGTGCGATGAACCGCGTGCGCCTCCTTGTTCTGAACGCCGCTCTGGGGCCGCTGGATTACCGGCTGCCTGATGGCATGACAGCGCCTGCGGGCAGCGTGGTGATCGCGCCGCTGGGGCCGCGCAAGGTGACGGGCATCGTGTGGGATGAAGGTCGCTTGCCCGGCAATGAAATCGCCTTTGAACGCTTGCGCCCGGTCCTTGAGGTGCTGCCCGTTCCCCCGCTGCCAGCGCCCTTGCGGCGGCTGATCGAGTGGACGGCAGATTATTATTGTGCGCCGCTCGCCAGCGTCGCCCGCATGGCGCTGGCGAGCGGCGGCGCGCTGGGCGGGCCTGCGACCATGACCGAATACCGGCTGACGGGGGCTGTGGCCAGCGGCAGGCTGACGGCGCAGCGCAAGACCGCACTGGAGTCGCTGGCGGGCAAGCAGGGCACAATGCGCGAATTGGCGGCGCTGGCCGGCGTATCGGAAGGGGTGCTGCGCGGCATGG
>RDXA01000178.1 GCA_004292705.1 Sphingomonadales bacterium
GGGGTGAGGCGGCGCTTCCTGCGCCCGTCAAACTTGCTGAGCGCGGCAAAGGCGACGTGATCGAGATCGAGGTTCAGCCCCATGCCGATCGCGTCCGTGGCGACGATGTAATCGACCTCGCCCGACTGGAACATCGCGACCTGCTTGTTGCGGGTCTCGGGCGAAAGCGCCCCCATCACCACCGCCGCGCCGCCGCGAAACCGCCGCAGGGCCTCGGCCATCGCGTAGACCTGCTCGACGCTGAAGGCGACGACGGCAGAGCGTTTGGGCAGGCGCGACAGCTTGCATAGCCCCGCATGGGAGAGGGTGGAAAAGCGCGGGCGGCTGGTGATCTCGGCCTTCGGGATCAGCGCCTTGACCATCGGTTCCAGCGTGGCGCTGCCGAGGATCATCGTCTCCTCCCGCCCTCGCGCATGGAGCAATCGGTCGGTGAAGATATGCCCGCGTTCCGGGTCAGCCCCTAGCTGTGCTTCGTCGAGCGCCACAAACGCCACCTCACCAGTGGTGCGGGGCATGGCTTCGGCGGTGCAGAGGAAATAGCGCGCGTCGGGCGGTTCGATCCGCTCCTCGCCGGTGATCAGCGCGACCTGCCTGTCGCCCTTGATCGCGCGCACCCGGTCATAGACCTCGCGCGCCAGCAACCGCAGGGGGAAGCCCATCATGCCGCTGGAATGGCCGCACATCCGCTCGATCGCGAGGTGCGTCTTGCCGGTGTTGGTCGGCCCCAGCACGGCGCGCACATGCGCCTGTTCGGCGGGGCGAGGAGAGGCTGGCAGGGTCACGGCGCTGACGGTTGTGTCAGGCTTGTCCGGAGGGGGCAAGACCACGGGCAGGGGTAGGCACTGGCCGCACACAACACCTTGCCGTATCAGCGGCGCAGCTCGTCGCTGGTTAACGCCGGATTTACTTTGTTCTGGCAGAGAATTGGAACAAGGCGATCACATTGGGGTGCGCCCGATGGCAGCGATAGGATCGCTTCGCCATGCACCGCTTCCGGGGCAGGGATGTTGAACCAGGCGTGCAAACTGGACGAAATCGGCGAGCCGGATGACGCGCAGGGCGCAGGCGACCCTTCGGCTGGCGGGCCTGCGCTGATGGCCGTGTCCGGGCCGGTGGACCCTGAAATGATGCGCGGTTTGTTGCCCTATCTGCGCAATGCCCAGAAGCTTGCCCTTCCGCCCTGGTCGCAAGATGCCAACCACCAACTGGCCACTCGGCTAGAGATTCTGACCCGGCGCTATGAGGCATGGCGGCAAGGGGCCTCACGATGGTTCGCACAGCTCGACCTTGCACCCGATCTTGCCGAGGATATTGGCAGCCGCCGCTGGCTGCGCGGGCTCGGCACGATGGTTGGCATGAGTGTGGCGGCGCTCGCATGCTGGCCCGATTTCACGCCACTCGAAGCCCGGCCGGCCATGCCGCAGAGCGAGGCGGTGGAAAGCGAGTTCCGTAGCCAGATGATCCTGCCGCTTGCCTTGGGTGCAGATAGTGGACGGCGGATGGGGCCGACCCAGGCGGTGGTTCCGCTCAAGAGCGCGCCCGAGCGACCGCAGGTGCAAATGGTCGTTACGCTCGCGCCGGGCGACAGTTTCGCCTCGATGTTACGCCGCGCGGGCGTTTCTGCTGGCGATATTGACCGCGCGGCAGCACTGGTGGGACAGGCCGTGGCTGTCGGCGACATTGCGCCGGGCACGCAGATGGACTTGGTGCTCGGCCGACGCCCCGGCCCCAGCGAGCCACGCCCGCTCGACAGCCTTGCCTTCCGCGCACGCTTCGATCTCGCGCTTGAGCTGACCCGTCCCGGGTTTGGCCAGATTGCAGCGGACGGCACCCCGCTCGCCCCGTCAGGCCCGCTCGCGCTCAAGCGTAATGCGATCCGTGTTGATGAGACCCCGCTGCGCGTGCGCGGAACGGTTGGCAGCAGCCTCTACCGTTCTATGCGTCAGGCGGGCGTTCCGGCAAGCGCGGTGCAGGAATATCTCAAGGCGCTCGATGCGCAGATCGACATGGACCGCGAGGTCCGGCCGACCGACGAGTTCGACATCATAATCGGCTACCGCCGTGCCGCCACTGGCGAGCGGCAGGCGGGCAATCTGCTCTATGCCGGCATCGACCGTGCCGGAAACCCCCGCACCCAGTTGATGCGCTGGGGGGGCGAGGGCCGTTTCTATGAAGCTTCAGGGGTCGGAGAGCAGCGTCGTGGCCTGCTGGCACCAGTTCCGGGCCCTGTGACGTCGAACTTCGGGATGCGTCGCCACCCGATTCTCGGTTATCACCGCATGCACGCAGGTATGGACTTCAAGGCGCGCTACGGCACCCCGATCATTGCCGTCAGCGACGGGCGGGTTAGCAGCGCCGGACGGGCGGGCGGATGCGGTATCGCCGTGCGCCTCGAACATGGTGGAGGGCTCTCGACCCGCTATTGCCACATGAGTCGGATGGCGGTGGCACCGGGCATGGCGGTGCGGCGCGGGCAGGTGATCGGCTATGTCGGATCGACCGGCCTTTCGACCGGCGCTCACCTCCATTACGAGATGTATCGTGGCGGCCGGGCGATTAATCCGGCAAGCGTGCAATTCGTCAACCGCGCGTTGTTGGGCGGCACCGAGCTGATTGATTTCCGCCGCCAGCTGATCAAGCTCAAGGAGATCGAGGTGGGTGCAGCGCTGAAAGATCTCACGCCCTTGCCGGGGGAAGTCAAGGAACCGGTGCGCGAGATTGAAAAGGTCGATACGGCTCTTAACAGTGTGCGTCGCGGGTCTTCCCGCAGCACGCTGTAACCAGAGCTTGTCGTCAAGCGCGGATTGCGCGTAAACCCACGTCCGATGACTGGAAGCTATCCCAACACCCGCCTGCGCCGCACCCGTGCCACCGGCTGGAGCCGCGCGCTGCATCGTGAGACGGTGCTCACCTCTGCCGATCTGATCTGGCCGCTGTTCGTCACCTCCGGCGAGGGCGTGGAGGAACCGATCGCCACGCTGCCCGGCGTGTCGCGCTGGTCGGTCGACGGCATCGTCGCGCGGGCGAAGGAGGCGGTCGATCTCGGGATCCCGGTGATCGCGCTGTTCCCCAACACCCCGCGCGAGCTGCGCAGCGATGACGGGGCCGAAGCGCACAATCCCGACAACCTGATGTGCCGCGCGATCCGCGCCATCAAGGACGCCTGCGGCAATGATATCGGCGTCCTCACCGACGTGGCGCTCGATCCCTATACCAGCCACGGGCAGGACGGGCTGATCGACGATACCGGCTATGTCATCAATGACGAAACCGTGGCGGTGCTGGTCGATCAGGCGGTCAACCAGGCCAATGCGGGGGCGGATATCATCGCGCCCAGCGACATGATGGACGGCCGCATCCACGCGATCCGCATGGCGCTGGAAATGAACGGCCACCCCAATGTCCAGATCATGTCCTATGCCGCCAAGTATGCCAGCGCCTTCTACGGCCCGTTCCGCGATGCGGTGGGCAGCGGCGGGCTGCTCAAGGGCGACAAGAAGGCCTACCAAATGGACCCGGCCAATGCCGACGAGGCGATGCGCGAGGTTGCTCTGGATATTGCCGAGGGGGCGGATTCGGTGATGGTCAAGCCCGGCCTTGCCTATCTCGACATCATCTACCGCGTGAAGCAGCGCTTCGACGTGCCGGTGTTCGCCTATCAGGTGAGCGGCGAATATGCGATGATCGAAGCGGCGCAGGCCGCCGGGATCGGAGACCGCGACGCGCTGGTGCTCGAAAAGCTGATCGCTTTCAAGCGGGCCGGGTGCAGCGGCATCCTGACCTATCATGCCGCCCATGTTGCCCGCCTGCTGAATGGGTGAGCCGGTGCTCGTCACCGAACGGCTGGAACTGCGCCGGATCGCGCCCGGCGACATCGAACGCCAGCTTGCGCACCTCAACACGCCCACAGTCATGGCGCATCTCGGCGGGGTGAAGACCCGCGCCGCGATTGCCGAGAAGCACGCGCGCGCACAGGCCCTGTTCGACGCAGACGGGTTCGGCTTCATGATGATGTGGGAACGCGCCACCGGCGAATTCGTGGGCCATTGCGGGATGAAGCGGGTGGACAATCCGCATGCCCCTAACCCGGGCGACCACGAGATCGGCTGGCTGGTGCGCGAGGATCGCTGGCGTCGCGGCTATGCCCACGAAGCCATCAGTGCAGTGATGGATTGGGGCTTTGCCGTGCATGGCGCGCCGCATATCGTCGCATTGACCTGCGAAGCCAACGTGGGCAGCTGGCGGCTGATGGAAAAGCTCCGGATGTTGCGCCGCGCGGATCTGGATTTTCTCGATCCGGCCGAACCCGATCCGATCATTCAATATGCCATCACGCGAGAGCAATGGGAGAGCCAGCGATGACTTACCGACCGGGTGTCAACATCATCCCGATTCACGGCAAGGCGCCGGTGATCCACGAAACCGCCTTTATCGCGCCCGGCAGCACGATCATCGGCGATGTCGAGATCGGGGCGGGAAGCTCGATCTGGTACAATTGTGTGCTGCGCGCCGACGTGTTCTCGATCCGCATCGGCGAGCGCACCAATGTCCAGGACGGCAGCGTGCTCCACTGCGATCCGCCGCGCCCCGGCGATCCCGATGGCTGCCCGCTGGTGATCGGCGACGACGTGCTGATCGGCCACATGGCGATGGTGCATGGTTGCACGATCCGCGATCGCGGCTTTGTCGGGCTCGGTGCGATCGTGATGAACAAGGCGGTGATCGGAAGCGACGCGATGCTGGCTGCCGGCGCGATGCTGACCGAGCGCAAGGTGATGGGCGAGCGCGAGCTGTGGGCGGGTCGTCCGGCGGTGAAGATGAAGGAGCTGGACGACGCAGCGGTCGCCGGCATGCGCGTCGGCGTGATGCACTATGCCGAAAACGCCAAACACCATGCGGAGGCTGTGCGCGCGGCGCTGGGCTAAGGTTGGAGCCGCCAGGCAAGGCCCAGCAATGCCAACGCCGCCACGAAGCCTGCCGCTGCCGCTACGGCTGGTGCCATCAGGCACAGCGCGCCGCCCGCCACAGCGCCAAGCGCCAGCGCGCTCCACAAGATGCCGTAACCACGGGTCGAGGGTAGCGG
>RDXA01000035.1 GCA_004292705.1 Sphingomonadales bacterium
GTGACGGTGGGGACGTAGATCATCTTGGCGCGGTCTTCGTCTTCGAGCAGCGGGTCGCCTTCGAGCTTCGATTCCAGCAGCTCGCGATAGGCCAGCTCGTTCACGTTGCGCACCGAATGCACGACGATCACTTCTTCGAACATCTGATAGACTTCGGGATCGCGCACCAACGACATGAACGGCGCAAGGCCCGTGCCGGTCGAGAGCATGAACAGCCGCTTGCCCGGCAGCAGCGCGTCGGTCACCAGCGTGCCGGTCGGCTTCTTGCCGAGGTAGATCGGATCGCCGACCTGGATGTGCTGGAGCCGCGAGGTCAGCGGGCCGTCCTGCACCTTGATCGAGAGGAATTCGAGCTCCTCCTCATAGGAAGGCGAGGCGACCGAATAGGCGCGCAGCAGCGGCTTGCCGTTGTCGCCCGGCAGCCCGATCATCACGAACTCGCCCGAACGGAAGCGGAAGCTCGCCGGGCGGGTCATCTTGAGCGTGAACAGCCCCTCGCACCAGTGGTGGACATAGGTGATGGTCTCGACAGAGAGCGCCGCGCTTTCGGTGAACTGGTCGCGGGTCAGGGTGGGCTGGTTCAAAACGGGCCTCGGATACAGGGGTGCGCGGCCCGGAACGGGCGGCAGGATCGGGGGCGCAAATGGACGAACACCGCGCCCCCATCAAGACAGTTTAGTGATAAGACCTGAAAGCGCGCCTTGATTTGCGCCCGATCAATAGGTCCCTCAGTTCCATCCCGCCCGGTCGAAGATCTTGACCGCCTCGGCCTGGCCCTTGCCGATGTCCGCAGCATTGAGCGTGTCGGCCTTGAATGCGCCCAGCGCCTCGACCGCCGAATTGGCCTTGAGGCCGACCGCTGCGGGGTATTCGTTATTGCCATCGGCAAAGTAACGCTGGGCGCTTTCCGAAGTCAGGTACTCGAGGAACTTCACGGCGTTTGCGCGGTTGGGCGCGGTCTTGACCAGTCCCGCTCCGCTGACGTTGACATGGGTGCCCACGCCATCCTGATCGGGGAAGATCACGCCCACCGCATCGAAGATCGCCTTCCCCTTGGCATCGCCCCCGGCATAGCGCGCGAGGTAATAGGTGTTGACCAGCGAGATGTCGCAGGCGCCGGCCGCGACAGCCTCGATATTCGACATGTCATTGCCCTGGGGCGGGCGCGCGAAGTTGGCGACGACGCCCTTGGCCCAGG
>RDXA01000339.1 GCA_004292705.1 Sphingomonadales bacterium
AGTTCACGGCTGATCGAGAGGCCGAGCCCGGTGCCACCGAAGCGCCGGGCAATATCGGCCTCACCCTGGGTGAAGGGCTGGAAGATCGTTTCAAGCTGCAGCGGGCTGATGCCAATCCCGCTATCGGCGACACTGATGCGCACCTCATGCTCGGCGATCCGATAGCTGACCCGGATGTGCCCCGCTTCGGTAAACTTGATCGCATTGCCGATGAGATTGAGCATGATCTGCCGCAATCGCAGCCCGTCCGTCAGCACCCAAGGGGAGTGTGCGTCGGCAAGGCGGCCATCGGGATCGTCACCACTGTCGCAGACCAGATCGAGCGCCAGCCCCTTGTGTGCCGCTGACGGGCGGTGGAGTGCGGCACATTCGGCGAGACTGGCGTGCAGATTGACCGGCGCGCAATCGATTCTGAATTGCCCACTCTCGATCTTGGAGAGGTCGAGCACGTCGTTAAGGATCATCATCATCGATCGGCCCGACTGGACGATCAGTTCGGCAAAGCGGCGCTGCTCCGCATCCAGCTCACCCTGAAGCATCAGCTCGGCGAAGCCCAGAACGCCATTCATTGGCGTGCGGATCTCGTGGCTCATATTGGCAAGAAAGTCCGACTTGGCGCGCGCCGCATCCTCGGCATGGCGCCGCGCCCGCGTCAGCAGCAGTTCAAGCTCGACCCGCTCGGTCACATCGCGCGCAGCCACCACCACGCCCTCGCGTGCGCCGGTTGCCGGGCTGCGGGCCACGGCGCAATCGGCTTCGAGGAACACCGGCGAGCCGTCAGGTGCATCGGCCATGCGCCGATAGGTCAGCCGCTCGCGCTCACTGGTGCCGGTCAGAAGCCGTTCCAGCGCCTCGCGCGCGCGCTCATGGGCATCGGGATGCAGGCGCGCGGTCGCGTGGCGGCCGAGGAAGGTGTCAGGCGGCACCCCCATCACATCGCGGACCGAGGGCGAGGCATAGGTGCATACCCCTGACAGATCGTAGCGCAGGATCGCATCGGCGATGTTGTCGGCAAGCAAATCGACCTCGCGCTTGCCCGCTTCGAGCCGGGCCATCATGCGGTCCCGCCCGGCAAGGATGGCCGCCACCGGCAGTCCGGTGAGGAAATTGGCGGCAATGAAGGCCTGGAGCAGGTGCAAATGGGTGATGCCCTCGGTGTTCGCCGCAGCGATCGGCCCCGCTCCCGTCAAGGTCATGACTGCGGCCACCACCGCCACGCCCCCGACATGCAGCGCGCTGCCGAGACTGCCAAGCCGGAAGGCATGCAGCAGCGTGATCGGCTGGATCAGGAACATCAGCGGGTAATGCGTCTGGTTGAACACCAGAAAGGCGCTGACCATCCCGCCGCCGAGCAGCACAATGCTCTCTAGCGGGCGGGCGGGAGCGGGGGCCAACTGGCCGCGCAACCGGTCGACGAGCAGCAGCGCGGCGGGCACGATCAGCACCATCGCCATGCTGTCCGTGAAGAACCACGTCATCGCGCCCGCACTCATCTCTGCAAAGCTGTCACCCATCACCGACACGGCAACGGCGGCCGACAGCACCGGGGCAACGAGGCCGCCTGCCCAAACAAAGCGCGCCAGATCGCCAAGACGGGTCATGTCAGGCGGTGCCCGTCCGGCGATCCGGGTCAGGCCCAGCACGACGATGATCTCGACCATATTGGCGAGGGAGAAGAGCAAGGCGACGATATCAGGCAGCTGCGCCACCGCATTGGCGGCCATGCTGGCCGCGAAGCAGGTGAAGAGGAACGGCAGCTCGTTGCACAATCGCGCCCGCAGCAGCACCGCGACGGCACAGGCATTGGCCAGCCAGATCGGGCTGACAGTGTTTCCGGCATGGGCCAGCGTCAGGCTGAGGCATGCAAGGGCCCAATAGCAGGCTCCACCGACCACCGCAGCAGAGAGGCTGCGGCGGTCAATCAGTCCGGCAGCGATCCCGTTACGGAGCAGCCGACACCGGACCAACGGCCATGGAGTGTGGCGGCGTGCCGGAGCGGCGCAAGACGATGCAGTGTGCGGGTGCGGGTGCGGCTCGACATCGTTGTCGCACACAGGCGCATCGGCGGGCCCTGCGTCCCTTGGGACGAGGTTCGCACCGGCATCCAGCGGACTGCTTCCGCCGTGCCATTCGTTATCCAGTGCGCGCGTGATCGCAGCGCTCCATCGCCAATTGCCGGAAGCCTGATATAACCACGCCGTGCGGATTGCGGCGGCAACCGCCTCCAGAATTGAGCAAACGGACGGGCAGGCTTTCGACCATGGCCACAAATGGAACCTACGGCGCGCATCCGCGGCGGCTGAGCTGGCCGCTGGTGGCGGGGATCGTGCTGCTGCATCTCGCCGCGCTGTACGGCCTTGCCCGCGCGCTGGCGCCCGATTTTACCGCCATTGTCGAACGCGAGGTGGTGTCGGCCTTCAGTATTGCAGCACCACCGCCCCCGGCTCCGCCCCCGCCAGAAAATCGGTCCGAACCGGACGAAGGTGCGCAAGGCGATCCGGGGCGGGCAGCGGTGGCACAGCCTGTGCCAAGCCAGCCCCCCAAGGTGCGGGTCAAGCGTGACCCGCCGCTCCCGCGAGCAGCCTCGACCGGCACGGCCAGCCTGTCGGGTGCGGCGGCGGCAGGGGAGGGCACTGGTGCTGCCGGGAGCGGGTTCGGCACCGGCAGCGGCAATGCGGGCAACGGGCGCGGCGGGATCGCAGTGTCCAAACCGGTCCACATCTCCGGCTCGATCGACAATGCCCGCGACTTTCCGGTGCCGCCCGGCGGGCGCGCGGCGCGTCGCGGCACGCAGGTGATCGTGCGGGTGGTGGTCGGCACCGATGGCCGCGCGCGCGATTGCTCCGTGTATCGCGCCAGTCCCGATGCCGAGGCTGACCGGATCACTTGCAGACTGGTTGAATCCCGCCTCGGCTTTCGTCCGGCAACCGATGCCAGCGGCAATCCGGTCGCAGCGCCCTTTTTCTGGCGTCAGCAGTGGTTCTGATCTGCGCGCTGGCCGGTGCCTAGGCGCGGGGCAGCAACCGCTCGATTTCGGTCATGCCATAGGGCTTGCGCAGCACCGCCACAGCACCCAGCCGTTCGAAGCTGCCCGCGCTTTCGGCGTAGCCCGTCGCCAGCACGAAGCGCACGCCCGCTGCCCGCAGGGCATCGGCGATCGGCTCGGAGGATTCGCCACCGAGGTTGAAATCGATGATCGCAAAATCGGGCGGGTCATCCGCGATGACGGCAAGCGCGCCCGTGACCGAACTTTCGAGCCGCACGTCCGCGACCCCGAGGCGCCGCAGATTTTGCTCGGTGTCGAGGGCGATGATGATGCTGTCCTCCACCACCAGCACCCGCGCCGGGTGTTCGGCTGGAAGCGTGGAAGGATCGCGCAGCGGCTCGGGCGGGGGTGCGGTTATGCGGCGCGCACCCGCCTCGGGCAGCGCGAGATAGCGCGCGGGCACCAGAAATTCGGCCTCTACTCCGGCAAGCCTGTAGCGCACGTCCGCCTCTCCCTGGAGATCATGCGGGATTGTGCGGGTGATGATTGTCGAGCCGAAGCCGTGACGTGTGGGCGCCGTCACCGGCGGCCCGCCTGCCTCGCGCCAGCGCAGCGCCAGATCGCCGAATGCAGAGCGTGCCAGAGTGACGTCGACCGTCCCGGCGCGCGCCGAAAGGCTGCCATATTTGGCGCTGTTGGTGGCAAGCTCGTGAATGACCAGCGCAAGAATCGTGTAAGCCTCCGGGGTGATCAGCACGTCCTCGCCGGTCAGCCGGAAACGCGCCCGGTCGGCCCCGCCATAGGGCGCCAGTTCAGCTTCGATCAGCCGCACAAGGCTCGCCGGGCCCCATTTCTTTGCGGTGATGTTGTCATGTGCCGCCGCCAGCGCCGCAATCCGTCCGCCGATGATCGCTGCAAATCCGGGGACGCTCAGCGCCTCGGCCTGTGATTGCGCCACCAGCGCGCGGATCAGGCCAAGAATGTTCCGCACGCGGTGATTGAGCTCGGCAATCAGCAAATCCTGCTGCTCGGCGGCCCGGGCGCGTTCCCGCGTCAGGTCTTCGCTCATGCGCAGGATCACTTCGATCAACGTGCGGCGCAGGCGGGCGGCGATTTCGCACTCTTCCGCGCTCCATTCGGCGCTGTGGCCGCGCACGGTCTCGGTCCAGGCGGCAAAACTGGCGCGGGGCTGGAGCAGTTCGCCGGGGGCGGCGGCGGCCTTTGCGGGATCACCCGCCCAGGTCACCACCCGGTCAAGCGGACGGCGCCACAGCACCAGCGAATCGCGGGTGCCGCGCGACAGCGGAAGCACCAGTGCCCCCGCCGCGCAATGGGCGAAGCTGCCGGCATCGGCGATCTGGTCGGCCAGCCGGGTGGTAGCGTGGGTCGCCCCGCCCAGCGTGCTCGCCAGCAAGGGCGCGATAGCGCGGAACTCGGCGTCATCCGGCGCCTCGCCGCTGGCGCGATACTCGCCGTCGACAAACAGCGAGATGCCATCATGCGCGATGGTGCCGCGCATCAGTTCCTCGATCATCGGCAGACTGTCGGCCAGCGTCACCCCGCCCGCAAGCTGGAGCAGCAGCCGGTCGTCGAGCTGGCGCGCGCGTTCGCGCAAGGCTTCGGCCTGCGCCACCAGCAGCCGGTCGAGCATCAGCGAGAAGGTCTGACTGAGCAATTCGGCCACGGTGCGCAGCGAGTAGGGCGGCAGGCGCGCGGCACGGTGGTGGCACGAGATCATCCCCCACAGTCTGTCATGCCGGACGATCGCGATGGCCAGCGAGGCGCCCACCCCCATATTGCGCATATAGGCGAGGTGCATCTTGGAGTGCGAACGCAGCATCGACATCGACAGGTCGAGCGGGGTGTTCTCCGGCCCGATGGCAGGGATGATCGGCACAGCCTCCGAGTCCATATCTGCGATCACGCGGAAGCGGTTGCGGCGGAACAGCTCGCGCGCCTGTTGCGGGATGTCGGCAGCGGGATAGCGGAGGCCCTTGAACGGCTCGAGGCTTTCGTCGCGGTCTTCTGCAATCACCTCGCCGCTTTCATCGGGGTGGAAGCGATAGATCATCACCCGGTCATAGCCGGTCATCTGCCGCACCAACCGCGCAGCGGTGTCGCACAGGGCGCTAACGGTGGCAGCCTGTTCGAGCTGGGCGATGACAGGGACGATCATGCTGACATGGTCGGCAAAATCGTTGCGGGCATGCGGTTCGAACTCGATGATCGCAAGTCCGCCGGTCTTGTGCACGGCGCAATCGAACAGCTGGCCCCTGCCCGTCAGATCAAGGCCAAACCGGCGTTCGATCATGTCTGCGCCGTCCAGATGGGCGAGCGCCTGATGGAGGGTGGCGAGCGCTTCGGGCGCGATGATCTGGCCGACCGCTGTGCCGGTGGCAGGCACCGCAGCAAGCCCGAGGAGCGCAGCAATGTTCGCCGAGGCGTGCGCCAGACATCCGCCGTCATCAATCGCGATCAGCCCGCCGAAGCTTTGCACCGCAGCGATATGGTGGATCGCCTCCCGGTCACACTCGGTGAGCGTGTCGCTGCGCTGGTGGAGGTTCACGCGGGGAGGCCTGCGGGCGCTGCATCAGCGGGGCGCTCTTGCTCTGCCACAGCAAGGAAATGGGCGAACACCGCTTCGGCCGCGCGCGTCGCACCCTCGGCTTCGCCGGGGGCGGCGGGGCGTTCAATCCGGGCGCGCAGACCCTGCCAGAACGCCATCATGGCATCATCGCCGAGGAAGGCGTCCGGCCATTCGCCCCGGCCGATCCTGGCGACCTGTTTGGCAATGGCGCGGTTGCCGAGCGCTGATCCGGCCAGCACCCAGGCCGTGCCAAGGGCTTCTCCCGGACGGGGGGCAGAAGGGGCATGACGAAGCGCGAAGGTGCGCGCGGCAGACGGCAAGGCGACCCCGAGCGCTGCCAGATCGCGGGCGAGCAGGGGTGTCTGCACTGGCGGGGCGAGAGCGGCGGGGGCGTGCAGCGCCAACCAGTCTTCCAGCGGCGCGCGTGCGGCATGTTGCAGGGCGAGGAAGCGGGCATAGTCCTGCCGCCGCTGCCACCCGCTCGCCGCCTGCATCGCGTGGTCAAGCAGGTCATGCGCGGCCATTGTTGCGGCGCGCAGATGCGTCCGCAGGCTTTCGCCCGGCGCTCCATGATCGCTTTCGACGTTCTTGGCTGACGCCATCTCGCCCGTCCCTCCAGCCCGAATCGGCTATGCCAGCCGAATTGCCGAACGATCCCGAGTGTAAGGCAAATCAGTCGAAACCTCGTGTCAAAAAAATATGACACATTTCCGCTGTGCTGGCAATCGCGCGCAACAGGGCGCGCAACCCGTCAGGGCGCAAGCAGCCGTCCGGCTTCCTTCTTGACCGCCGCTTCCAGCGGGCCCCGCATCACGCTGAGCAGCAGCGGCAGATCCATTTCGATCACCACCTCGTGATCGCGCACCTCGACGCCGCCGGGGATGATCTGCCCGACCACTTCGGCCGTGATGTTCATGCGGTCCTCGCTCGGCCAGCCGGTTGTGACCCGCGCCAGGCCGGCGGGGAAGAAGCTGCCGATCTCGTCGGCATGCTTGTGCATCCGGCGGCGGACTTCCTCTTTCCCGAGGTTGTGGGGCAGGGTCACACGCATGGCTCAACGCTCCTGCTTGGTGGGGAGAGCGGAGAAATCGGGCAGCGGCACGCCGGTGTCCGGCATCCCGTCCTCCAGCGCCGCGGCCCCGCCATAACGGTATTCGAGATAGCGGCTCTTGATCGCGAGGTCATCGAGCGCGCCTTCGGCAAGCCGCCGGGTGACGCGGTCAACCTCGCCCGAAAGCTTGGAGAGGCTATCGGTCAGGCGTTCGTCAGCGGTCTTGCCCGCATGCTCCTCCGTGCGCAGGTGCGCCGGGATCTTGCGGTAGTTGTCGATCGTTTCGGGGATGTATTCGCCCACCAGCTCGCGCACCTCGGCCATCGCCGGGTGCGCCCCGTCGAGCCCCTGCAATTGCAGCCCCAGCGCATCGAGCTGCACGCCGAGCTGGTCGACGATACCCTGTGCAGGCGGGGGCAGCGCGGGGCGCTGGGCTTCGAGCCACAATTCGGTGCGCGCCACCATCTGCTGCGGGTTGCCCTGCGTCAGCTCCGCCCGCTTGGGGATCTTGACCTTGGGAAAGCTGGAAAACACCGCCACCGCGACGGAGCTGGCCACAACCACTGCCATCACGCCCCAGAAACCGATCCCGTCGAACATCGCTCCTGCGATGCCCGCGCCGAGCCAGATCGCGACAATCGCCAGCGCGATATTGCGGACCTTGGCGAGCAGGCTCTTCATCTTGAGCTCGGCCGAGCCCTTGCCGATGCTGCCCTTGGCCGGTCGGTGGGTGCCGCCATCGCGCTGCACGGCAAGGCTCTGCTTGGCCTCGCGCAGGATGCGTTCGCTCTCGCGGGTGCTGTCAGGCATCAGCGATACCCATCACTTGTCCAGCGCCAGCAGCGAAGGCTCGGACGATGCGACCTTGGCCTGCGCCTGGGCCTGGCCTTCAGCGCGGGCGATGTAGCCCTTCGACTTCTCGACCTCGCTGGTCAGCACATTGACTGTCTGCTTCATGCTGTCGAGCGCCCGCACCTTGAAGGCATCGACCTCGTCCATCGTGTCATAGATGTTCTGGAAGGCGCGTTGCAGCGTCTCCAGCGGGATCGTGGAGGAGGATGCCTGTTCGTGGATCTGCGCGGTCTGTTCGCGCAGCAGCGTGCTGGTCGAATCGATGATGTCGCTGGTGGTCTTGTTGAGCGCGGTGATCTGGCCCAGCACGAGGCGCTGGTTGGTCATCGCCTGTGCCACGGTGACCGCCGTGCGCAGGGCGCCGACGGTGGTGGTGCTGGCGCGGTCGACGCCCTTGACCAGTTCCACGTTGTTCTTCTTGACGAGGTCAAGCGCGAGATAGCCCTGCACGCTCACCGCCATCTGGGTCAGCAGGTCCTGCGTGCGCTGACGGACATAGAACAGCGCGGACTCGCGCAGCGCCTTGGCCTTGGCCGGATCGACGCTGTCGAGCTCCAGCGCCTTGGCCTCCAGCTTGCCGTCGAGGGTCTTGGCGATGTGGATCATCTGCTCCAGCTCGCCCATCGCCGCCCACAGTTTCTGCCGCTCGGTATCGATCGCGGCATTATCGAGATGCAGCTCCTTCTTGCCGCTTTCGAGCCGCTGGAGGATCGAGGCGATGTGCCCCTGCGCGGATGTGTAGCTGTCGAAGTAGTTCTTGATCTTGTTGCCGAAGGGAATGATCCCGAGCAGCTTGCGCGGCCCCGACAGCTTGCCTTGTCGGCCGGGATCGAGGTCTTCGACTGTACGGCGCAATTCGGCGAGGTCCTTGCCCACGCTGCCGTCGGCATCCATCGCGCGGACGGGCCGGTCGAGAAAGCGGTTCGACATCGCGGCGGCGGCGCGGATCTGTTCCTGCCCCATGCGGGTGATCTGGTCGACCTTCTCGCCGAACTGCGGAGAATTGGCGTCCGTGGTCACCAGTTCATTGACGAAGGCATCGACCTTGCTGTCGAGCTTGGACTTCTGCTCGGTGGTGACGGGCACAAGGCCCGCCGCCTGTTCCGGCGCGACCTGTGGCACCGGATCGGGCGGGGTCAGCGAAAACGGGGTTGCGGTTGCCGTCTGCGTTTCGGTGCTCATGCCTGCTCTCGTGCTCCCTCAAGTCCCCCGCGCCGCAGCATCAGGGCAATCCCCACTGTATTAGTGATCTAAAACACGCCTTTCAAGTTCGCTTGCATGGTAGGCCGGATTGGGGGTCTGCGTCCATCACATCGAGACGGGAAGGCGGGAGGGTCCGCCTGGTACGTTCGCGGCCAAAAGCCGCCGTCGGGCTAACGTGCCCGAAACGGACATCGCCGGAGTCAGTTCGAGGCGCCGCAGACCGAGCGGGCCAAACACCTCAGTGGCGTTCGAAGGCGGCTTCCCCTGCGAGCGCGATCAGGCGGTCGAAGAAGCCCTGTTCCCAGTCATCGATGGCAGCGCCAAGCTCGCCGCGCAGGCACGCAAAATTTGTCCATTCGAGCCGGCCCGCTTCGACAAAGGGCCCCAATTGCGCGTGGATGAACTCGGCCGCCGCCTGCGGGGCACGCTGCTTGAGCGCTTTGCCCAGGCCGATCTGCTGCCAGATCGTGGTGGCCGCATCGAAGGTGTTGTAATAGTTGAACGCGTGAGCCCAAGCCACGAAGGCGATCACCTCATCGGTCCAGCCATGCGCCGCGACCATTGCTGGCATGGTCTCGCCAGCAAAGTAGTATTCATGCCCGCCGTCGATACCTTCGCCATAGGCGATCAGGATCGGCAGGGATGCTTCGTCCATCTGGCCCAACCGAAGCACCGCCTGCGCCAGCAAGCTGCCATTCTCGCCGTCCTCCTGATAGGTGGTCGGCAGGTCCGGCCCCTTCAGTCCCGCGTATTTGGTAACCAGCGCGCGCAGCGGTGCGACGGCCCAGTCGCGATCTTCCGGCCTCAGCCCGGCAAAGAACTCATGCTCGGGAACGAGCTTGGCGCCGACCTTGAAACGGACCTTGATCGACGAATTGTCGGCGCGCTCGAAGAACGAGGGATCCAGCAGATCGCGATAGGCGT
The DNA here is from genome assembly GCA_004292705.1 of Sphingomonadales bacterium. Taxonomy (GTDB): domain Bacteria; phylum Pseudomonadota; class Alphaproteobacteria; order Sphingomonadales; family Sphingomonadaceae; genus Erythrobacter. The sequence continues at coordinate 9,604 of RDXA01000339.1, forward strand.
TGATCGCCGCGATCCGTCCGGCGGGCTCGAGATTTGTGACGGGGATCGTGATCGTGCTGCGGGTCTTGCGATAGTCGTCGGCGGCTTGGCGATCGGCCTCCTCGTTGAACCAGCGCGCGGGGATGGACTGAGGGCCTGCCCATCCATCGGCATATTTCGAGATCCGCACGGGCTCGTAACGGAGCTCGGCAGCTGCCCCATCGACGGTCAGGCAGCCGCCTTCGATCTCGGGCAATGATGCGATCGCTTTCCGGGGCAGTTCGACAGCGCGCAGCTTGCGTCCGGGGACGATTTCAAGCTTCCCCGGCAGGTTGGGGAACGGCTTCATCATATGCTGCAGCCCGGCCCGTTCGAACCAGATTTGCGGCGAAACCGTCCCATCCATGCCGACGCAGATCAGGTGCCCCAAACGGTTGAACCAGATCGCATCGTCGCCATCCCACCCCTCGACATTGTGCAAAGCATTCCGAAACAGCTCCGCGAGATTCTTGGTGACCGCTTGCCACAGTTCGTCATCGTGAGCCGCTTCGCCAAACGCTTCCCGGCCCGGAAACGCCGCTTGCGGATCGGCATCCGGCCGGTGGAGCGCGTGGCTTATCGCCGTGTAGATGCGGTCACGCTCGGGCGCAGAAGCGGCAAGGATCGCGCGATACCGTTGATCGTAATCGGCAACGGGCGGCGATGCGCCCCGCCTACCGAACAGGCGGCCCAACGGTGACGGCGGCGGCGGGGCGGGCTTTTGCTTTTCGGCATGCATTTCCTTGGCGAGCGCGCGCAGCCCGTCGGTTTTCAGGATGTGCGTCTCGTCAGGCAGGTCTTCGGCTTTCAGCCAGGCGACAACCACGCGCCGTTCGAACCTCAGCGGGAACGCTGACCACACCTGCACTGTCAAACCGTAATATCGGCGCGGCGCTGCGCCCGGCGTCTCGCTATGCTCGACAACCGGAAAATGGGTGTGATCCAGCCTCAGCCAGTATTTCCCACTCGGACTGGCTTGAAAGAAGTCGAGGGAGACGTAGGTTTCGGGGGATTTGGGACAGGCCACCCGGCTTGTCTGGACCTCGGACGACACGCGATCTGCGTAGGTTAATTCGCTGAAGAGCCCGTCGTCAAACCGGCGAACGCCCTGTACAATCAGCGCGCCTTCCGGAGTGACCCTTCCCAGCGAGTACGGACGACAGGAAATGTTCGGAATGCGCGCAGTGATGCTTGCGCTGTTCAGATCGAAAACAACGGCATCGCCCTGCGCGGCATCATGGGGAACAATCCAGAGGCAGCTCTCGCCAGCAAAGACATGAAGCTGGTCGGGCTTTTGCAACCCGATCCTGTGGCTGGCAAAAAAGGTCCGCGTTGCCGGATCGCCGAAGCGCAGGATGCCGTCCTGCAGCAATTGCCAGAAGTGCGCTTTTTCGGGGCCGAACAGGCCGGTGCGATATCCGGCATTTACGATCCACCCTTCGGAGTCCTCGCTTGCGCGAATAACCGCCAGGTCGTTGAAACGATGTATCTGTCCCGGCATTGCGCGTCTCTCTGGGTTCCCACGTCGGGCCAAGATAGGCTGGGATGGTTAAATTTCTGACTTTGGCCTGCGGCTTGCGCGCGTTCGGACGACACGCTGCCGCTGACATATCCGGCCATCCCGTCGAGCGCTGGGGATTGGCGCGGCACCCGACTCGCTTGGCTGCTCTGGGACGCAACCCGCGCTGCGATGACGAAGCGCAGAGCTGGGAGTGTCTGCTCAGGCCGCCAGCTGGATCGGCACGATCTCGCCCGCCAGATAAAGCTTCTTCGCCTTGGCGCGGCTCAGCTTGCCCGAGGACGTGCGCGGCAGGGTGCGGGGGGGGACGAGTTCGACGATGCAGCTCATGCCCGTGACCGAGCGCACCTTGTCGGCGATCTGGTCGCGCAGTTTCACGCGTTCGTCGGGATCGGAAACCTTGCAGTGCACCAGCACCGCCGGGGCTTCCTCGCCGTTCTCCATTTCGATGGCGAAGGCGGCTATGTCGCCGTGGTTGAAGCCCGGAAGCTGCTCCACCGCCCACTCGATATCCTGCGGCCAGTGGTTCTTGCCGTTGATGATGATCATGTCCTTCGCCCGGCCAACGATGAACAGATAGCCGTTGGCGGTGTAGCCCATGTCCCCGGTGTCGAGCCAACCGTCGACGAGGCAGTCATTGGTGGCTTCCGGATTGCGGAAATAGGAGTGCATCACGGATGGCCCCCGGCACCACACCTTGCCGATCTGGTGATCGGCGCGGGGCTTGCCGTCTTCGCCAAGGATCGCCACGTCCATGTCGGGCAGCGGCTTGCCGCAATTGACGATGGCGCGATACCGCGCCGGGCGCGAGAGATCACGCGGAGCGCCCGAGAGGCGTTCTTCCTCGACCAGTTCGACCCGGATACCCTCGCCCGGCGGCATCACCGTCACCGCCAGCACTGCCTCGGCAAGGCCATAGGACGGGGTGAAGGACGCCGCCTTGAACCCGGCAGGTGCAAAGGCGTTGACGAAGTTCTGCATCACGTCGGGGCGGATCATGTCCGCGCCATTGCCTGCGATGCGCCAGCGCGACAGGTCAAAACGTTCACCCACATGGCTCTGGCTGGAAATGCGGCGCGCGCAGATGTCGTAACCAAACGTGGGGGAATAGGAGAGCGTGTTGCCGGGGTTGCGGCTGATCATGTCGAGCCACGCCAGCGGGCGGCGGGCGAAGGCATCGGGCTTGAGGTAATCGCCCGAGACCTGATTGGCGATCAGCGACAGCAGGCAGCCGACGAGGCCCATGTCGTGATACCACGGCAGCCAGCTGACGCAGCGGTCGTTCTGGCCGAGGTTCATGGTGGTCGAATGACCGTAAAGGTTGTGCAGCAGCGCGCGGTGGGTCACCGCCACCCCTGTCGGAAAGCGGGTCGATCCGGAGGAATATTGCAGGTAGCAGATGTCGTCAGGCTTTGCTTCGGGCAGCTCGCAAGCGGGCGCGTCGTGCACGGCGAAGTCCTGCCAGCTCGATGCCGCGCAGCCCTGCCGCGTGGCTGCTGCCTCGGCCATCTCGCTGATCTCTTCGGGATAGAGCAGGAGCTTGGGATCGGAGCTCATCAGCTGGATCGCCAGCTGATCGATATAATTGTCCTTGCCGCCGAAGGTGGTGGGCAAGGGCAGCGGCACTGGCCATGCCCCGGCATAGACGCAGGCACAGAACAGCGCGGCAAAATCGGCGCCGGTTTCCGCAATCAGCGCGACCCGGTCTTCCTTGCCGATCCCCGCTGCGATCAGCCGGCGCGCCATCACCAGCGCATCCTCGCGCATGTCGGCGTAGGGATAGACCCGCGCGAGTTCTCCACGCATATCGTGAAAATTGAGCCCCTTCAGGCTCTGCGCGGCATAGTCGATCGCTTCGTTGAAGGTTGCAAATTGCGCACGGATTCGTGGCAGGTCGCAATCATTCGGCGTCGGCGTCAAAGCGGCATCCGTCATATTTTCAGCGATACCCGTAAGTTGCGGCGCGTTTCATGGTGTCGTCCCGTTCGCGCTCTGGCATAACCCCGTGTCGCCGGGCATGGCCCGACACTGTTCAATATTTCGCATTGATAAGGAAAGTGGCACGAATAAGGCGAAATGGTTTCACGTAAAGCGAATTCGTCATCACTCGGTAGCCAACCCGGGGCGGATGCCGGGGAGGATTCCCGGAGCAGCCGGCGGGGAAAGCCCCCGCTGGGCGAGACGCAATTGCGCGATCTGGCGCTGCATTATGCGGCCCGCTTTGCCACCACCGGGGCGCGGCTGGAGGCCTATCTTGTGCGCAAGATCAGGGAGCGCGGGCTGGCCGGGGACGCCGATGGTGGCACGCTCCAACCTGATATTCCCGCGCTCGTCGCCCGGCTGGTGGAACTGGGCTATGTCGATGATGATGCCTATGCCCGGATGCGCGCGCGAGATCTGGGGGCGCGTGGCTATGGTGCGCGGCGGGTCGAGGAGACCCTGCGCCATGCCGGGGTGGGCGAGGCGCTGCGGCAGGCGCACCGGCCGGGCGAGGCAGCAAGCCGCCGCGCGGCGGCGCTGATGGCGCAGAAACGGCGGTTAGGCCCATGGGCGCGGGAGCCCGGCGAGGGCGCCGATCCGCTCGCGGCGCGCAAGGCGCATGAAAAAGCCGTTGCAGCAATGCTGCGCGCAGGCCACCAGTATGAACACGCACGCTTCATCCTCGCGGCCCGCAGCCTCGACGATGTCGAGCAATGGCTCGCCGAGACGGCGGACGAGGAAGGGATCGAGCAGTGATGGCAAGGCATGTGCTGGCGGCAGCGGGGTTGATGCTCGGGACACTCGCAGCGTGCTCGCCCGGGCAGAGCGGCACAGCGCGCGCGCAGGCCTCCGCGCCTACCTCCGTCGCGGCACCGGCAGCGCGGCATCCGGTCTCGGGCCTCGAGGTGATCGATCTGGTGGTCGAGCGCGGCGGGCAGAAGCTCGCGTTCAAGGTCGAACTCGCCGCCTCGCCCGAAGCGCAGGCACGCGGCCTGATGTTCCGCACCGCGCTGGGCGATAACGAAGGGATGCTGTTCCCCTCCCCCGCACCGGAGCCGCGCAGCTTCTGGATGAAGAACACGCCCTTGTCGCTCGACATCATCTTCATTGGACCGGACGGGCGGATCGCCAACATCGCCGCCGACACCGTGCCCTATTCGCTTGATTCGGTGCGCTCCAGCGGCCTCACCAGCGCGGTGCTGGAACTGCGTGCGGGCCGTGCCAAGGCGCTGGGGATCGTGCCAGGCGATCGGGTAAGCTATGATCTGCCCCGTTGATCTCCCCCTTGGCGCTGTGAGCGTATTCCGCTAGGCGCGCGCTCATGGGAATCCTGATGAAAATCTTTACCTGGTGGGATGGTGCGACCATCGGCACCCAACTGTGGGCGCGCCGGGCCAAGGGCGAGCACGTCGGCACGGATGCGGCGGGCAACAAGTATTATCGCGCCCGGCCGCGTGCGACGGGTGTGAACACCGGCTCCTACACCAGCCGTGAAAAGCGCTGGGTGATCTACAACGGCGCCAACGACGCCAGCCGCGTGCCCAGCGAATGGCACGGCTGGCTGCACGGCACCTATGACGATGTGCCCGAAAGCCATCTGCCCCCGGCCAAGATCTGGGAGGTCGACTACACCCCCAACGCCACCGGCACCGCGCAGGCCTATCGTCCGCAAGGCGCGCTGGAGCGGGGCGGGCAGCGCGCCCGTGCCGTGGGCGATTACGAGGCGTGGACCCCCGGCGCTGCGGATAGCTGAGGCGTTCGGTGAGACGTCTGGTTCTCGTCCTGCCGCTGGCGCTTTCCGCCTGCGATTTTGTTGCGCCCGCGCCCGAGACGGTCAAGGTCGCCCTTGACGAGGCCACGCCGGCCCCCACCGCCGCCGCCACCCCGGCCGCGCCCGTCAATGATTACGGCGCGACCCCGATGAACGAGCGGGTTGCCGTGCTCGGCCTGCTCAACAAGCGCAACAATGTCTCCGAAGAGCTGAAGCTCAAGCCGGGTGAGGCGCGCGAGATCGGCCCGGTGATTGTCCGCGTTTCCGCCTGCGAGCGCACCGCGCCGTGGGAATTGCCGCAGCAGACCGGTGCCTTCGTGCAGGTCGATATCCGCGAGCGTGGCGCTGCGCAGCACCGGCGCGTGTTCTCGGGCTGGCTGTTCCTCGAATCGCCCAGCCTCAACGTGGTCGAGCACCCGGTCTATGATGTCTGGATCAAGGACTGCACGATGCGTTTCCCGGGTGAGGAAGGCCCGGCCTCGCCGACTGCCGATCCCTCCGGCAAGCCATCGCCGCGCCCCTCCGCCGCGCCTTCGGCAACGCCCGCGCCCGCGCCAAGCACCGCGCCCGCAGCATAATCGGCCTCTGAGAACCAGCGCCACGCCATGCCGAGGCTGGCGGGCGGCTGGCCCCGCGCCCGGTCAACCAGTTGCCGGTAATCCGCCTGTGCCATCTCGTGCGCGCCCATAGAACGCAGGTGTTCGGTCATGAACTGGCAGTCGAGCAGCGCAAAGCCCGCGCGGCGCATCAGCGCCACCAGCCAGGCCAGCGCGACCTTGCTGGCGTCGGGCACGCGGCTGAACATGCTCTCGCCGCAGAACACCCGGTCGAAGCTGACCCCGTAGAGCCCCCCGACCAGCGCGTGCTGCCCGTCTGCGTCCGCCAGCCAGCACTCCACCGAATGGGCGTGACCGGCGCGGTGGAGGCCGATGTAGGACTGAACGATGCGCTCGCTGATCCAGGTCTCGGGATGATCGGCGCGCGGTTCGGCGCAGGCGCGGATCACCTGCTCGAAGGCGCGATCGACCGTTACCGTGAAACGGTCGGCGCGCAGCACCTTGCGCAGGGATTTGGACAGGTGCAGCCGATCAAGCGGAATGATCGCCCGGTCGCGCGGCTCGACCCAGAACACCTCCTGATCCTCGCGCCGGTCCGCCATCGGAAAGATCCCGCTGCGATAGGCGAGGAGCAGGGTTTCGACCGGGATTGGAGGGCGTTGGGGCGCGTGCATGGTTGCGCTGCACAATACAGGCACCAAGGGTCTGTGGCAAAGAGGATTGCCTATCCCGGAGGCCTTCGATAAAGGCCTTCGCTCCAACGCGCTGCAGGGGTGTAGCTCAGCTGGTAGAGCATCGGTCTCCAAAACCGAGGGCCACGGGTTCGAATCCTGTCACCCCTGCCATTCTCCGACATTTCGACCGCAAACGGATTGCAGCGAAATCCTAGCGAACGATGGCGCGCCGATATCCGGCAGCCTGAGCCTGTGCTTCGGTGCAGAAATAGGCTTCCGCGCGTGTCGCATCGTAATAGGGCATTCCCGGCAGGTGATAGATCCATTCGCCCCTGCGCGAATGATTGCCTTTGATCCGGCACATGCCGCCGCTTTCGTATTGACGCGGCGCTGCGCTCGCGCGTGCAGCGACGCGCTCGGGGCGCTGCGGCTGGCGCGGTTCGCGCAAGGCCTGCTGGCTGGCCCGAAAATCCTCGGGCATTTGGAAATCCCATTTCCAGATCCCTGCGCGCGCGGATCGGGCGCGGGTTTCGGCCGGAACATAATCATCGCCATAGCGGCGGAAAGCGGTGGCCCAGCCCGATGCGACCAGTGCATCGCCGACGTCCACGCCCGCCGTCCGGCAGCGAGCGACCGCGCGCCCATAGGCATCGGTGTCCTGCGTCACGCACGCCAGCCTGCTGCCGCCGATCAGGCCTTCAAGCGCGTCCTTCGCCATGACACCGCAGGCGACCGGCGCGCCATTGCTGTAACAGGTCTGTGAAAACTCGGGCGCATCGACTCCGAACAGCCGCACTTCGGTGCCGCCGACCTTGAGCGAATCCCCGTCGATCACCTCGACCGGGCCTTCGATGATATTCGCCGTCGCCAAGCCCGGCAGAGCCAGCGCCAGGGCCGTGGCGGAAGCGCGAAAGAAGGCAGGCTTGAGCATGTGGGGCCTCGCGGAACGAGGGATCGCCAATCTCGCGCAAGCTTCTTAAGAACTCCTGACTTTCCCGGACGATCAGCGTGCCTTTGAGGTGTCACGATGTTTGTGATGCCGGAGGCAATGGCGGCGGTGGATGACGCGCATCCCCCTGTTCCAGCGGCGCGCAAGCATTCTTGCATTTGCGCCGCCTGCCGCGTAAGGGCGTGACCGTCTCACCGACATCGGCAGAATCTCCAGCCCCTCCGGCGACCTTGTCCCGGGCGGCGCGGAGCCCTACCTGAAAGCCGGCCGGACAAGACGTGAAGGCACTACGCGAAGGAACGCAGCGGCATGGCCGACAAGATGATCGCTCCCAAGGACGGGGCCGAAGAAAAGAAGCGCAAGACCTCGCCCGGCGAGTTTTTCAACCAGGTCAAGGCCGAGACGAACAAGATCGTCTGGCCGACCCGGGATGAAACCGTCCGCACTGCGATCTTCGTGTTCATCTTCATGCTGATCCTTTCGCTGTTCTTCCTCGGTATCGACAGCGCGTTCGGCGCGATCGTGCGCGGCGCGATCAGCCTGCTGCAATAGGGTGCCTGCGCCCCCGTTTCTCCTGCCCGACAGACCCCAATTCCAAGGACGACCCATGGCCCGCTGGTATATCATCCACGCTTACTCCGGTTTCGAGAACAAGGTGCGCGACGCGATCATCGCCGAAGCCGAACGCCTCGGCCTCAGCGAAGGTGTCGAGGAAGTGCAGGTTCCGACCGAGACCGTGACCGAAGTGAAGCGCGGCAAGAAGGTGCAGGTCGAACGCAAGTTCATGCCCGGCTACGTGCTGGCCAAGCTGAACATGACCGATGACATCTACCACCTCGTCAAGAACACCCCGAAGGTGACGGGCTTCCTCGGTTCGGGCAACAAGCCGCAGCCGATCTCCGAAAAGGAAGCGTCGCGCTATTTCGGCGGCGTGGCCGAAGCGCAGGCGACCCCCAAGCGCGAAATCAGCGTCGATTACGAGATCGGGGATTCGGTCAAGGTCAACGCGGGGCCCTTCGCCAGCTTCAACGGGATCGTCGAAGAGCTCGATTTCGACAAGCAGAAGGTCAAGGTCAGCGTCTCGATCTTCGGCCGCGCGACCCCGGTGGAACTGGGCTTCGAGGAAGTCGAACTGGTGAAGTGATGCGTTTTGCGCGCGCGCCTGCCTCCGCGGGCGCGTCCTCGGCGCTGTTCCTCCGCTTCGCTCCGGGCGCCTGCGGGCGGGCAGTTGCTTTTGCGGCTCCTGCGGATCCGGAATGCACTCATGCGCATGGTGGTGGGTTGGCCTCGTGAAGACCCGCCCCGGCATCTGCCAGCGCAAACGCCGCTTCGCCACGCGCGAGGCGGCGGAAGCGGTTGCGCTGGAGGCCGACATTACCCTGCGCGCCTACAAGTGCGCGCTGTGCAAGCAGTTCCACCTGACCAGCCGCACCAAGGGCCTGCGGGTGCCGCGCATGGGCTTGGTCTGAAGCAAATTTCCTACAGCCTTTGCTTGTTCTATGGCGCAAGGCATGTGCAGCGACTGCCTTCATGCTGACCGACCGGCCGTAGTTTCATGTCATGCGCGGGCGGATTTTCCATTTCTGGACAGTGTCTCATGTGTCTCCAACAACCGCGAGGCTGGGCGCCGGCGGGGCTGTGCAGGGTTGCATTGCGCCGCAAAACCGCTATGCGCCCAGCTTCGCTGGCCCGCCGGGCTGGCGATTCCGTGCGGGAGCTGCTGCCGTGCACAGGCAGGGGCGCTGGACCGCTTACCATGAGAGCGCCATCGGGCCGTCGCGGCCCGGCGTTCGACAGTGCGACAGGAGTACGGCCCCATGGCCAAGAAAATCGAAGGCTATATCAAGCTGCAGGTGCCCGCGGGCTCTGCCACCCCCTCGCCGCCGATCGGCCCGGCGCTGGGTCAGCGCGGCGTGAACATCATGGAATTCTGCAAGGCGTTCAACGCCGCCACGCAGGAAATGGAAAAGGGCATGCCGATCCCGACCGTGATCACGGTCTACGGCGATCGCTCGTTCACCTTTATCACCAAGACCCCGCCCGCGTCGTTCTTCCTCAAGAAGGCCGCCAACCTCAAGTCAGGCTCGAAGGAGCCGGGCAAGGTGTCGGCCGGAACCATCAAGAGCTCGCAGATCCGCGAGATCGCAGAAGCCAAGATGGCCGATCTCAACGCGAACGACATTGATCAGGCGATGAAGATCATCGCCGGTAGCGCCCGCTCGATGGGCCTCGAAGTGGTGGAGGGCTAAGCACATGGCAAAGATCACGAAGAAGGCGAAGATCCTCGCCAGCCTCGACCGCGAAAAGCTCTACACGCTGGATGAAGCCCTGGCGACGCTGCGCGAGTACAAGACCAAGTTCGACGAGACCGTCGAGGTGGCGATGAACCTCGGTGTCGATCCGCGTCACGCCGACCAGATGGTGCGCGGCATGGTGTCGCTGCCTTCGGGCACCGGCAAGGACGTCAAGGTCGCGGTGTTCGCGCGCGGCGACAATGCCGAAAAGGCGCTGGCTGCCGGGGCTGACAAGGTTGGCGCCGAAGACCTGATGGAAGACATGATGGCCGGCAACCTCGATTACGGCCGCGTGATCGCTTCGCCCGACATGATGGGCGTGGTGGGGCGTCTGGGCAAGATCCTCGGTCCCAAGGGCCTGATGCCGAACCCCAAGCTTGGCACCGTCACGCCGAACGTCGCGCAAGCGGTCAAGGACGCCAAGAGCGGCCAGGTCGAATATCGCGTCGAAAAGCAGGGCATCATCCACTCCGGCATCGGCAAGCTGAGCTTCTCGGACGACGCGCTGAAGGCCAACTTCAAGGCGCTGACCGAAGCTGTGGTGAAGTCGAAGCCGAGCGGTGCCAAGGGCAAGTATGTCCGCAAGGTCACCGTGACCTCGTCGATGGGCCCGGGCCTCAAGGTTGACCTCAGCGAGGTCGAAGGCGCGTAATCGCTGGCGTCGCTGCTGTCAGCGGGGCCATCCCGGCTCCACTGAACCGGATGGACGCCTAGCATGGATCAGTGGGGGCCGGGAGCGGTAAGCTTCCGGCCCCTTTGCTTCGGTTGAATAGGGTATTCGCCCCACTTGTCTTTGCCACCCGATGCACCATCTTCTGAAGAGGCCTGCAGCACCTCTCCCCCCTCTTCGCTGCGGGCCTGACATCGAGGTCATCAATGGTCGCTTCTTCCGATGAAGGCGTCTGGCTCAGCCCCAAGTGGCTGGTGACAGGCGTCGCGCTGGCTACGTTCGGCCTGATCCTGAGCTTCGATCTCCGCCTTGGCCTTGCTGCGGGCGCGCTGCTGGGCGTGATTGCGGTGGTCTGGCTCTACCTTGCGATACGCTACGGCTCGCTGAGCGGTGCTCCGTCAGGGCGGAAGTCGCTGGTCGCTCAGGTGCGGGTGCAGGCGAGCAATCGCCGTCTGGCAGCGGCACAGATGCGGGAGCGCCTAAGCGCGAAGCAGCGCCCTGATCCGACCCAGCGCCCCTGATTGCTGCGCCAGTGCCTTGGCACTTGCCACACTGGCATCAAATCCGGCCCGCGCGCCCAGCAGGGTGCGGTTGGCGATTGTCGGTTCAAGCAATACGAGGCTGGTGCAGGCTGCCGAGTGCGTGCCGAACATCGCCTTGTGCGCGCCTTCGCCCTCGGTGAAGTCGAACCAGCGGTAGCGGCATTCGGCAAACAGCCGTTCGAGCGCGTCCATCTGCAGCACCGTGCCAGGCGACAGCCGCGCCCAGTCCGGATCGTAACCGAGGTGGGCATAGACCAGTGTCTGCCCCGTTACCGGAAGCGAAAGATAGGCGACCGCCTCCCCGCCTGCGTGCAGCAGAAAGGCGCGCATCCGGTCATCCTCGGCGGCCTCCAGCATAGCATGGCGGGCTTCGGGGCTGTCCGGCAGCCCGGCATCCAGCAGCCGCGCCTGATAGGTGCGCGCGGACAAGGGTAGGGCAGCGGCAAGGAATGCCTCGATCTCGGCAGGAGTACGATGTTCGGTCACCTCGTATCCGCCCGGAGCCTCATCGGCCAGCTTCCTCGCCTTGCGCCGCAAGGTCGAGCGGGTCTTGCCCGAGAACTGCGCCATGTAGTCGTCAAAGCTCTGGCTCATGTCGATATAGTGGCGGCGAAAATCCTGCCGTCCGCCCGCGATGAACCCGGGGTAACGCGCAGTGACCTCGGCCAGCCGCGGAGTCGGAGCGGAGAGCACCCGCACCCCATCGCGCCCGCGAGGGCTGGCTTGAGACAATGCGCCCGCCAGCACGTCTTCGAGCGTGAAGCTCCACGTTGCCAGCTGGCGAGGCACGCTCAGCAATCGGCGCGAGCCGAGGGTAAAGTCGATTGCCGCTGCGGCCATACCGTCCCGCTCCTAAAGCGCCCCGTAGAGCGCGTTGGAGACCATTTGTTCGGCCATCCGCATCCCAGTGCGCATCGCGCTTGCAGGAAGTGGCTGGCTGGGATGGGCGGGCGAAGATAGGCTCGGGGGAGTGTGGGCGTAGCAGCCACTTTCCACCCCGGGCAGTGTCGCGAGCGCCTTGACCAGCCCGGTAAAGCGTCGCCGCACCACCCGGTTCACCGATAGTCGGCGGCGGTTGATGAGTTCAAACGAGTGGCTGACGAGGGTAAAGGTCTCTCGCCCGGTGGCGCGCGCATGGATTATCGCGGCGACCATTTCGGACAGGGTCAGCGCAGTGATCTGCGCGTGCCGCTGTCCGCCGCCGAGCGTGCCGATGGTGCCTATTGGCACCTCGATCACCCCTTGGTGGAGCAAAGGATCACGCACATCGTCGCCGAGATTGATGCGGCACGCGCTCGATCCGATGAGCGCGGGGCAGTGACTCGAATCATAGGCAATGCCGATCTCGGCGAGCGCGCGCAGCGTGTTATCGTCCGCGCCATAGTTCCCGGCGCGGAAGGCAACCGGCGCGGGCGCACCCGCTGCCATCAGGGTGCTGCGGGCGTAATCGAGCAGTTGGCATTGCTCCTCGAACGGGAAATCGGCGAGACTGTGCCCTGTGTGCCCGGACACAAGCGGGTTGGCGCTGCCTGCCAGCGCCAGCCACTCGGTATGGCAATGCAGTTGTACATCCTGCCCGGCGTCGATGATCGGTCCGACAATGTCTTCGATTGCGGCCACGCCCCAAACCAATGCCGGCATGGGATCGACAAAGAACACCGCCTTCTGGCCATATTCACGCAAAAGCGCGAGCTTGTGGCTAATGCCTGCGGGCCCATCCGGAGTGATGCAGGCAATTGATCGGGCATAGTTCTCTGCCCGGTCGGCCGGACCCCGGCCGTTATAGAACCCCGAGGAATACTCGGTATCAATCGTGATGAAGACCCGGGTCATGACAACCCGGATGTACCGACAAAGGGTTAAGGCGAGATGATGACGACTCCGGTCACTCAAATCCCGCCCTGGGTGCAGTCGTGGCCTTGAGTGACGAGAGCGTCCGTCAGGTTTTGGCAGCAACACCTGAGGTCCTCTGCTGATACCGAGCGCACGACGAAATTGGCACCCACCCGTCCCTCGCGGAAGAAAGGATAGGAGCCGATCTGGCAGCTTTCGTGTGCCGCTTCGACCTTCCGGAGCACCTCGGCAACCTCGCTTTCTGCGACCCAGCACCCAATTGTCTCGGACAGCAGCGGCGCGCCGCCTTCGAGCTGGCCGGTGAGCGCGTCGAGCATTCCGGCCGTGATGTGCGGCACGCCCGCCATCAGGAACAGGTTGCCGCGCCGGATGCCGGGCGCACCCGACATGCGGTTGGGGATCAGCTCCGATCCCTCGGGCACCCGCGCCATGCGTAATCGGCCTTCGTTGATGCCGCCGCGCGTCTCGTAATAGCGTTCAAGCAGCACGCGCGCTTCGGGATGGATCACCACTGGCACGCCCAGTGCGGCGGCGACCGCATCGACGGTGATGTCATCATGCGTCGGCCCGATCCCGCCGGTGGTGAAGAGGTAGTCATAGGC
>RDXA01000179.1 GCA_004292705.1 Sphingomonadales bacterium
CAAGGGCGAAAGCTGTGGCAAGATCGAGCGCGGACTTCAATTGTTGAGCCCGCTGCCGAGCGAGAATGTCGGCGGTCTCATCGCTTTCGTTGTTGAGCTTGCCGATCTCAAGAACCCGCCCATCTGCCCGGCAACCTCAACCCGTTCGGGGCAGTGACGGGATCATGCCGCTGTCGCTCTTGCCCGAGGATATTTCTGCGCTTGCGGCCCGCGTCGTGGCAGAGAACTCTGCTTTGGGGCGAAAGGTTGTATTGGCCGAAAGCTGCACCGGCGGGCTAGTTGCCGCCGCTATCACTGAAATTGCGGGATCTTCGGCTGTGTTTGATCGTGGCTTCGTAACCTATTCAAACGAGGCCAAGATGGAGATGCTCGGGGTCGCGCGCGACATTATCGATACCTTCGGCGCAGTATCGATCGCCTGCGCCTGGGCAATGGCCAAGGGTGCGCTCGACCGGTCAAAGGCGGACGTGGCGGTAGCGATCAGTGGCGTCGCGGGCCCGGGCGGCGGCTCGCCTCAGAAGCCGGTTGGCACCGTGGTTTTCGCGCGCGTGGTGCGCGGCGGCGTGGGTGAGCCAGAGGGTGAATTGCGGTTCTTCGAGGGCGGCGAAGGCCCCGGCGGGCGCGCCGAAATCCGCCGTCAGGCGACGCTCTGCGCGCTCGAACTGTTGCTACCGTAAAGCTGTGCCGCGCGCGCCTCGAAGGCCTCGACCATCTTGCGGAAGGCCTTGTCGAAATACTGCCCGGCGATTTTTTCGAACAGGCGGTTCTTGAAAGTGAATTCGACGAGGAAATCGATTTCGCAGGTGTGATCGTCCACCGCGCGGAACGTCCAGACATTGTCGAGATCGCTGAGCGGCCCATCGACATAATGCACATCGATTTCGAGCGGCCGGGCCTTCTTGACCCGCGAGGTGAAGCTCTCGCGGATCGCCTTGAAGCCCACCACCATGTCAGCAACCATCTCCGTGTCCGAATTGCTGCGAACGCGTGTGGCAATCACCCAGGGAAGGAACTCGCCATAGCGGCCCACATCCGCGACCAGATCGAACATCTGCTCGGCGCTATAGGGAAGGCGGCGCGTTTCGCGGATGCCGGGCATCAGGCCTGTGCCTTGGCTCCAGCCCGCGCCAGCTTCTCCTCGCGTGCGGCGCGCATCTTCGCAAAATCGTCACCCGCGTGATAGCTGGATCGCGTCAACGGTGTCGCAGCGACCTGCAAGAAGCCCTTTGCCCGCGCAATCGCGCCATAAGCGGCGAAGGCCTTGGGCGTAACAAACTCCTCGACCCGCGCATGCTTGGGCGTGGGTTGGAGGTATTGGCCCATGGTGATGAAATCGACTTCGGCAGAGCGCATGTCGTCCATCACTTGATGCACTTCGAGCCGCTGCTCGCCCAGCCCGAGCATGATCCCGGACTTGGTGAAGATCAGCGGATTGTGCGCCTTCACCTCCTCCAGCAGCCGGAGCGAGGCATAATAGCGCGCGCCGGGGCGGATCGTAGGATAGAGCCGGGGGACGGTTTCGAGATTGTGGTTATACACATCCGGCCCGGCTTCGCAGATCATCTCGACCGCACGGCGCATCTTGCCACGGAAATCGGGGGTGAGGATCTCGATGGTCGTGTTCGGCGTGTTGCGGCGCAGGGCCTCGATCACCTTGACGAACTGGGAAGCGCCGCCATCGGGCAGATCGTCCCGGTCGACGCTGGTAATGACGATGTGTTCAAGGCCCATCTTGGCTGCGGCGATGGCGGTGTTTTCCGGCTCGAACGGGTCGACGGCCTTGGGCATCCCAGTCTTAACATTGCAAAAGGCGCAGGCGCGGGTGCAGACATCGCCGAGGATCATCACCGTCGCGTGTTTCTTGGTCCAGCACTCGCCGATATTCGGGCAGGCGGCTTCCTCGCACACGGTGTGGAGATTAAGCTCGCGCATGAGCCGGCGTGTCTCGTTATAGCCCTCGCTGACCGGCGCGCGCACGCGAATCCAGTCAGGCTTGCGCTGGCGGGCGGGCCGGTTTTCGGGAGAGGCGGGCTGCGGCGTGCTTGAGAGGTCGTTCATCATACGCCATTTAGGCGTGCCGCGCGGCTGCCGCAAGCACACTGCCGGTTGCAATTCCGGCACTGCCCCTGACAAAAAAGAGCGCCTACGCGGATAGCCGCGCGGCGCTCCCTTTAATCAGTCCGGTTAAGTCTGCTCAGCCGCCGACCGCAGTCGCCGCTGTTGCAGTGCCTTGCTGTTGAGCATAGGCGCTCCACAGCATTGCAATCGGCCCGCGTAGGCCTTCAACCTTGGCGAAGGTCGCACGCGCCGCGTCAATATCACCGGCCCCGATTTGCGCGATCCCCAGCCGGGTCAAGGCGAGGTTCCGATCGACCTCCGGCATGGTGAGACTGCGTTCGTAAAAGCCAGCGGCCTTCGCATATTCGCCATAGCTCAAGAAGGTATCGCCCGCCGCAATCACGGTCCGTAGCCGCGCTGCGGGCGCATTGGCGTCACGTTCAAGCACTGGGAGCGCGGCCCTGTCTTCCGCGACGAGGCCACTGGCAAGCTTGTACTGCTCTTCAACCCAGCTATCGCTGCCCTTGGGAATCACGCCGGAGGCATTGGCCTCCTCGATCACCTGCTTGACTTCGATCGGCAGCCGGCGGGTATCGGCTGCCTCGACGTAGAACACGTAGTCGTTCTTGTCCTTGAGCGTGCCGACCTTCTTGCCAAGGCGAAGCAGATCGAGCAGCACGGGACCATCGAATTCATTGAGATTGCGGGTCAGGTTGACCGCATCGCGCCAGTTTTCCGGCGCGGGATAATCGATCACCCATGCCTGCACGAAATCATAGACCTGCGGCACGATCTCGTTGGTGTAGGCGACCGAGACGCCGCGCTTGTACCAACGGATATCAACCGGCTGTCCCTGCGCCTTGCGTGCGGCTATCGCGTCGCTGAGATACTTCAGACCTTCGGTGTAACGCTCTTCCGAGAAGTACAGCTCGGCCATGTTCATTTGCAGGTCCGAGGTCGAAGTGCTCGGCGCGCTGTAACCGAGATCGATCGCCTTCTGGAGATAGCTGCGCGCCTTATCAAACTGGTTCAGCGCATTGGCGATCTGGAAGGCGACAAGGCTAAACTTGCCGACGTCTGCCGGCTGCACCTTCCCGCTGCCGAGCATCATCTCGACGCCCTGGAACTGGAGCGGCATGTCCTTGCCCGAAATGCCGGCGTTAAAGATCATCCCGCCGAGCGCGATCTGTTCGTCAGGCGACACCGCAAGCGGCACCAGAGCGAGGATTTGCGGCTTGATCGCGGCGACATCGACGCCGGGAGCCTTCAGCGCCACATCGACGGGCTGATAGGCCTTGACGAAGGCTTCCGAGTAGGCGGGCTTGGCCTCTTCCTTCTTGTCATCCTTCTTCTTTTTCTGGGCGTAGGCCGCCCCGGTAAAGCCCGGAACAGCCAGCAGCGCGGTGCCGCTAGCAAGCGCCACAGCGAGCGCTAGCTGGCGTGCGAGACCCTTCGAAGCGCCGGGCGAAGACATATTGGTCACTGCATCCTCCACATTTAACGCAGCTTGAGCGCCCGTTCCGACACCCCGGCTGCCCGAATTCCGCTTGAGCCTTTGAACGGCTCGCGCGCGATTTGCAATTCCTGCTAGGCAAGGCGTGCTGAACGGGCTTTGAATGCCTGCGCGGCAGGCCATCCGCCGAGATGGCTTCCAAGTGTGGAAAAATCCATGGCGTTCGCCCTGTGTTCGCGCGCCATGGTGGCGAAACCGCCGGCATGTGCCTACATGGGAAGCAACCGTCGGCCCTGAATTGGCCCGGCCTGCCGCAGCGGCACCGAAACACAAACAGAAACGGCCCCAACCTTGAGCGACGACAGCGACATTCTCGATTCCCCGGCACCGGTTCCGATGAGCGGCTTCGACCGCATCGACATCGTTGACGAAATGAAGTCGAGCTATCTCGACTATGCGATGAGCGTGATCGTGTCCCGCGCGCTGCCCGACGTGCGCGACGGGTTGAAGCCGGTCCACCGCCGCATTCTGTTTGCCAGTCAGGAAGGCGGCTTCGTCGCCGGGCGGCCCTATCGCAAGAGCGCCAAGATCGTCGGCGACGTGATGGGCAACTACCACCCGCACGGCGATAGTGCGATCTACGATGCGCTCGCCCGCATGACCCAGCCCTGGTCGATGCGCGTGCCGCTGATCGATGGTCAGGGCAATTTCGGCTCGATGGACCCCGATCCGCCGGCCTCGATGCGCTACACCGAAGCGCGGCTGGCGCGGGTAGCGAATTCGCTGCTCGACGATCTCGACAAGGACACGGTCGATTTCACCGACAACTATGACGGCAGCCGCAAGGAGCCGACCGTGCTCCCGGCGCGCTTCCCCAACCTGCTGGTCAACGGCGCGGGCGGCATCGCGGTCGGCATGGCGACCAACGTGCCCCCGCACAATCTGGGCGAAGTGATCGATGCCTGCTTTGCCTATATGGACAACCCGGCGATCACGTCTGAGGATCTGATCCAGTACATCCCCGGCCCTGATTTCCCCACGGCTCCTCTGATCCTCGGCACCCACGGCGCACGGCAGGCCTACACCACCGGGCGCGGGTCGATCCTGATGCGCTGCCGCCACGAGATCGAAAGCACGCGCGGCGCCAAGAGCGAGGGGCGCGAGAGCATCGTATTTACCTCGATCCCCTATCAGGTGGGCAAATCCGCGCTGGTCGAAAAGATCGCCGAGGCTGCGAAAGAAAAGCGGATCGAAGGCATTTCCGACATCCGCGATGAATCCTCGCGCGAGGGTGTGCGCGTGGTCATTGACCTCAAGCGCGATGCCACCCCGGAAGTGGTGCTCAACCAGATCTGGCGACACACGCCTGCGCAGTCCTCGTTCCCGGCGAATATGCTGGCAATTCGCGGAGGGCGACCGGAAACGCTGCGGCTGCGCGACTTCATTCAAGCCTTCATCACCTTCCGCGAGGAAGTGATCACCCGCCGCACCAA
>RDXA01000036.1 GCA_004292705.1 Sphingomonadales bacterium
GTCGGGCTGAAGCCCACCAAGGGCCGCTGGAGCACGCGCGGGCTGGTGCCGGCGTGTCGCAGCATCGACTGCATCACGGTGTTCACCGATGCTCTCACGGACGCGACGCTGGTCGATAGCGTGCTGGCAGGCTTCGATGCTGAGGACGCCTTTTCGCGCCCGCTCGCCGATGTGCCGCTAAGGCCCGAGCGCATCGGCGTGCCGCGCGCCGATCAGCGGGTGTTCTTCGGCGATACGCAGGCGGAGGAACTTTACGAACGCGCGCTTGGCGTGCTGGGGGCGCAGGCGGAGTTGGTCGAGATCGACATCACCCCGCTGCTTGAGGCCGCGCAATTGCTCTATGGCGGGCCGTGGGTGGCCGAGCGCACGGCGGCGGTCGAGGACCTGTTGCGGCGCGATCCCGAGGCCTTCGATCCGGTGGTGCGCAGCATTCTCGAACCCGGGCTGGCGATGAGCGCGGTCGAGGTGTGGAACGGGGTCTACCGCCTCGCCGACTTGCAGCGCGCCGCCGAGGCACTGTGGCGAAACGTCGATGCGCTCGCCTTCCCCACCACCGGCACGACCTACCGCGTCGCCGAACTCGCCGCCGCGCCGGTGGCGCTCAACAGCAATCTCGGGCGCTATACCAATTTCGTCAATCTGCTGGACATGGCCGCGATTGCCGTTCCGGCGGGCGCGAGGTCCAACAACACAGGCTTCGGGATCACCTTCATCGGGCCTGCCCATAGCGACCGCGCGCTTGGCACGCTGTCCGCGACCTACCTAGCAGCGGCAGACCTGCCGCCACCCCCTCCGCTCGATCTGGGAGACCATATGGACACGATCAAACTGGCCGTCGTCGGCGCGCACCTTGAAGGCATGCCGCTGCATTGGCAGCTGACCAGCCGGGAGGCAAAGTTCGTCGGGGCCTTCACCACCGCGCCGACCTATCGGCTCTACGCCATGGCCGACAGCGTCCCGCCCAAGCCCGCGCTGGTGCACAGCGAAGACGGCGCGGCGATTGCGCTGGAGGTCTACGAACTGGGCCTCGCCGAATTCGGCAGCTTCGTCGCCGAGGTGCCCCCGCCGCTCGCGATTGGCACCGTCACACTGGCGGATGGCACCAGCGTTAAGGGCTTCGTCGCCGAGCCGCGCGCGCTCACCGGGGCCGAGGACATCACCCACCTCGGCGGCTGGCGCGCCTATATTG
>RDXA01000180.1 GCA_004292705.1 Sphingomonadales bacterium
GGTGGTGAACAAGCTGAAAGCGGCCGAGGGCGTGGACCTGTTCGATATCGACACCGACTTCTCGCCCTTCGGCAGCGACGGGCAACGCGGCTAAAGCACGATCTCCGGCACAATATCGACCCGCCAGCCGAGCCCCAGCCGACCGGCAAGAAGCTTCATGTCCTTTTCTGTCGGGGCGCCGAACAGCGCTGCGTGGCTTTGCGCGAGTTCGAGCACCAGCGCGCCCTGATCAACCCGCAAACGGCTGACCTCGAGCGAACGGCGCGACTGTGCGCCGAGACGGCGGGCCAGCCGCAGCGCGAGGCCCCAGCGCACCGCTTCTTCCAACGCCTCGTCACTTGCCAGAGCGCGCACTTCGGCAGGCAAGGCGACCTGATTGCCATTGGCCGAGATCGCCGCTGCCAGCATGGCCCGGCCTTTCCCGTCGATCCCGATCCAGCGCTTGTGCAAGGCCCAGTTGATGGCCTGCGGCAAGCGGATATTGGGCTCGATCTGCATAGCGGCAAGCGCGAGCATTGTGGCTGCCAGCCGCAGGCGTTCGGAGCCATGCTCGCGCGCGGGCGCGGCATCGAGAGTCCAGGCGGCCATGCGCGTGGCCAGCGTCGGCTGACTGCCGCGCTGGTCGGCAAATACCGCCACCCCGGCCAGCAACGGGTCTTGCAAGCGCGTATGCGCGGGGAGGCGGTCATAAAGCAGCCCTTCGCGCAGGCCCCATGAGGAAAACACCACCTGCTCCGGTGCCAGTCGCGCCAGCAGCGCCTGCAACAGGACAGCGGCATCGGGGAGCTTCTCGGCCCGCATCGAGGAGATTCGTTCCCGGCCCTTGAGCGCGTCACTCTCGCTGACGGCGAGAGTTGCGGCGAGATCCTGCGCGCCCGCAAGATCAATAGTAAAGCCATGCGGGTCGCTCAGCGGCCAACCCTTCGCCGCCATGGCGTAGACGGCCATGGCCCGCCATGTGCCGCCGACCAGATACAGCGTGCCGTTTTGTGCCGGGGGATGGGCAGCCAGATCCCACCCGGCCTTGCGGATCGCCTTGTCGAGCACCTTCTTCATCTCGCCCCGCCCGCCCTTGCGGTGCTCGGGCAGACGCAACGTGCCAAGCGGGAGCGAGCTCGCCCCTTCGGTCGTGCCCCCCGCAACCCGCACCAGCTCGAGGCTGCCGCCGCCGAGGTCAGCGACGATACCGCGCGCATCGGGGAAAGCGCCGATCACGCCGTGGGCACTCAGCAGTGCCTCCTCCTCGCCCGAGATCACACGCGGCGAAAGGCCAATGGCGTGCAGCTGCGCGGCGAATTCCGCCCCATTGGCCGCATCGCGCACCGCCGCAGTTGCGACCGTTTCGACGTCCTCGATTCCGAGATCAGCCAGCAGCAGCGCGAACCGCCTGAGGCCGCGCAGCGCGAGCGCCATCGCTTCGTCCGCCAGCCGCCCCGTCACGGCAATATCACGCCCCAGCTTGGCGGTGACCTTTTCGTTGAGCAGCACTGTGGGCGCGCGCATCGTGCCCCCATAGACCACGAGGCGCACCGTGTTCGAGCCGATGTCGATGATCGCGCGCTCGGGCGTGCCGCTGCCGAACGCACCGTCGCGGGCCTCCCGCCGTCGCCGCCAGATCATGCCACGGTGCCTCGTCGCAAGGACAGCTTGGGCACAGCCCCCGCCTCCAGCGCCCCGCCCCGCCCCGACAGCGAAGGGTTGGTCATGAAATAGCGATGGCAGTTGAACGCCTTGCCGCCTTCGGCCTCGACTCGCGAATAGTGTCCATCCGGGTGCAGCCACCAACTCTGCTCGCTGTCGAGCATGTTGGCTAGCAGCACCTGTTGGAGCACCTGATCATGCACCGTGCGGTTGAGGATGGGGATCAGGGTCTCGACCCGACGATCAAGATTGCGGCTCATCATGTCCGCCGAAGCGATGAACACCGCGGCTTGCGCGCTTGGCATCGGATGGCCATTGGCGAAAGCGTAAATCCGGCTGTGCTCAAGAAAGCGGCCGATGATCGATTTGACGCGGATGTTGTCAGACAGGCCGGCAATGCCAGGCCGAAGGCAGCAGATGCCGCGCACCATCAGCTCGACCTGCACGCCCGCGGCGCTGGCGGCATAGAGCCGGTCGATCATGGCCTCATCTGTAATCTGGTTGCACTTCATCCAGATCGCTGCGGGCTTGCCCTTCTGTGCATTCGCAATCTCGGTGTCGATCCGCTCATAGATTTCCTGGCGCAGGTCGATCGGGGCGATGTGGATGCGCTCAAGCTCGTGGGGTTCGACATATCCGGTGACGAAGTTGAACATCTTGGCCGCATCGCGCCCAAGCTTGGGATCAGCGGTGAAGAAGCTGAGGTCGGTGTAAACCCGGGCAGTCACCGGATGATAATTGCCCGTGCCGAAATGGCAGTAGGTGCGGAATCCATCACCCTCACGCCGCACGACCATCGCCACCTTGGCGTGGGTCTTCCAGTCGGTGAAGCCATAGATCACCTGCACGCCTGCGCGTTCGAGCGCACTGGCCCATTTGAGGTTCTGCTCCTCATCGAAGCGCGCCTTCAGCTCCACCACAGCAGTGACCGACTTGCCGGCCTCCGCCGCCTCGATCAGCGCGCCGATCACCGCGGATTGCGATCCGGCGCGGTAAAGCGTCTGCTTGATCGCCACCACATCCGGATCAGCGGCGGCCTGGCGGATGAAATCGACCACCACTTCGAAGCTTTCGTAAGGGTGGTGGATGATGATGTCCTTCTCGCGGATTGCGGAAAAGGCATCGCCGTCATGTTCGCGGATACGCTCGGGAAAGCGCGGGGAATAGGCGTCGAATTTAAGGTCAGGCCGGTCCTCGCGGACAATTTCGGCGAGCCCGTCGATCCCGATCATGCCGTCGGTCTTGATCAACGCCGCCTCGTTGATGCCGAGCTGTTCGAGCAGCAGATCCTCGGCCGCCGGATCGAAATCTTCCTCGATTTCAAGCTGGATAACCTGACCCCGGCGGCGGCGCTGGATCGCGCTGCGGAAGGTGCGCACCAGATCTTCGGCCTCTTCCTCGATCTCGATATCGCTGTCGCGCAGCACCCGGAACAAGCCGTCGCCCTGAATCGTGAAGCCGGGGAACAGCGCCTCGGCATAGCGCTGGATCAACCGCGCGATGGAGATGTAGAGCGCACCGTTCTCGCCGGTGACCGCGTCGGGCACCCGCACGAAGCGGGGCAGCGCGCTGGGGATCAGCACCATCTCGATCAACTGCTCGCGCGTTGCATCGCGGGTCAGAGTGAAGAGCAGGCCCATGCCTTCGTTCTGGACGAAGGGGAAGGGATGCGCCGGGTCGAGCGCTTGCGGCGTTATGATCGGGAGGATTTCGTTCAGGAAATAGCTCTTGAGCCACTTGTGCGCGGCCGGGCTGACGCGCTGTTCGTCAGCCACGTGGATGTCGGCCGCAGCAAGCCCGGTCCGAACCGAGCGCCAGATCGACTGCTGCATCGCGCTCAGTTCGACCAGTTTGGCGCGGATCGCGGCAAGCTGCTGCGTCGGGCTGCGCCCGTCGATCGAGGGCGTCGCCAGCCCGCGCTGCACCTGGCCGACAAGGCCGGCCACGCGGATCATCATGAATTCGTCAAGATTGCTGCCTGAAATCGACAGGAACCGGAGGCGCTCAAGCAGCGGATAGGCCTCGTTGCAGGCCTCAGCCAGCACGCGCTGGTTGAACTGGAGCCAGGAGAGCTCGCGGTTGAAATAGGGGGATTCGTCAGGGCCCAGCTCGGCCATCTGGGCGGTGCCTGCGTTGGCAGCACGATGCTTCTTGCCGGTTGGTGACGTGCTCATCGCTTTCCTGTCCCACCTGCCTAGCGCGGAAGGCCGCGGGGCAAGGCTGTCTTGCGCGCAACCCTTGCGCGTGACGCGCATGTGTTCGCAAGCCAGCGCGGTGTAAATCAGGATGAGGGGGTTGTCACACAAATGTCAATCTGGCGGCCGGAGCGTGATTCGGGCAGTCTGGCCCACGCATCAGCGCCAGCGCAAATCAGACCAGTGTCCGGCTCTCGGCAATCTGGGTGATGCCGCGCTTGCCATGGGCATCGCGGCCCAGCTGCACGATCACGTCGATCACGCTGGCGGCATAGGCGATGGTATCCGAACGCGTGAGGCCGATGCCGGTCTGCATCACCATCAACGACAATTGTTCGAGCGCGCCGCGCAAGCTGTTGGCGTGAATGGTCGAAAAGCTTCCCGGATGCCCGGTGTTGATCGCGCGCAGGAAACTGACGCTCTCCGCGCCGCGCAGCTCGCCCAGCACAATGCGGTCTGGGCGCAGGCGCAGCGCTGCCTGGAGCAGCTCGTTGGCGGTAACCTTGGCCTCGCCCAGCTCGCCCTTGACTGCCACCAAGCCGACCGCGTTTTCGCCCGGGAATTTCAGCTCGGGCGTATCTTCGACCAGCACCACTCGCTCAGCCTGCGGAATCTCGCCGAGCATGGCGTTGAGGAAAGTGGTCTTGCCGGTGCTGGTGCCGCCCGAAATCAGGATCGTGCGCCGTGCGCGGATCGCTGCGCGCAGATAGGCGATCGGCTGGGCCTGAGGATCGGGCAGGTCGAACTGCATCTCGCCCACCAGAGGGCCGGTATCATAGGCATCCAATGGCAGATCAAGGCGGCGGTGGCGGCGGATCGCCATGACCCAATGCTTGCGGCTGGCGGGCGGCCCGCAGAACTGCACGCGCGCGCCGTCGGGCAGGGTCGCGCCGAGCAGCGGGTGTTCGCGGTTGATCCCCTGATGGCTGACGCGGGCGACCTGTTCTGCGAGACGCTGCACCAGCCGGTCGTCGATCTCGGGCGTATCGATGCGCTGCATCCCCGGGCTGGCGGCATCCTCGATCCACACCTCGCCCGGGCGATTGACCATGATCTCGGTCACGGTATCGCGGTCAAGCCAGCG
>RDXA01000181.1 GCA_004292705.1 Sphingomonadales bacterium
AAGCCGCGCAGGCTCCCACGACACGGTCTTGGGGATCGCCCGGATTTCGCCGACGAGGATGACGGTGCCCGACGGCGTCTCGATGGTCCACATCGGCGCGCCGGACCGCTGTGCAGTGACGACGATGGCGTTTTCGGAGTCGGTGGGGGTGGGGACGTCTTGGGCGGCGAGGGGAGCGGCGAGCGTGGCAAGCAATAGAAAACCCGGAATTCTTGTCATCGGTCGCCTCTCGGATGATGTGCTAGCCCGCGTCGCTAGGCTGCTACGGATGAACCGCTACCGAACCCGCCTGTTCCGCGCGCTTCCGCCTCGGTGCCTACGGCACCAGCACCGTATCCTTGGCCTCATCCGCCAACTCCGGATAATCCAGCGTATAGTGCAGCCCCCGGCTCTCCTTGCGGTGGAGCGCGGACTTCACGATCAGCTCCGCCGATTGCAGCAGGTTGCGCAGTTCAATCAGATCCGTCGTCACCCGGAACGCGCCGTAGTAATCCTCGATCTCGCGCTTCAGCAGGTCGATGCGGCTGGCGGCGCGTTCCAGCCGTTTGGTGGTGCGCACGATGCCGACATAGTTCCACATGAAGCGACGGATTTCGGTCCAGTTCTGCTTGATGACCACTTCCTCGTCGGAATCGGTCACGCGGCTTTCGTCCCACGGCAGGATTGCGGGCGGTTCTTCAAGCGTGTCCCAGCGCGCAAGGATGTCCTGCGCCGCCGCCTCGCCGAAGACGAAGCATTCGAGCAAGCTGTTCGACGCCAGCCGGTTCGCGCCGTGCAACCCGCTTTCGGTGCATTCGCCCGCCGCCCATAGCCCGGGAATGTCGGTGCGCGCGTCCAGGTCCACCACCACCCCGCCGCAGGTGTAATGCTGCGCGGGGACGACCGGGATCGGCTGCTCCGTCATGTCGATCCCGAGGCCCATCAGCTTCTCGTAGATCATCGGGAAGTGCCCGCGCACGAACTCAGCCGGCTGGTGACTGATATCGAGGTGCACGTAATCGAGGCCGAAGCGCTTGATCTCGGCATCGATCGCCCGGGCGACCACATCGCGGGGGGCCAGTTCCATGCGTTCGGGATCGTAGAACGACATGAAGCGCTTGCCGGTGCGCGGGTTGATCAGGTGCCCGCCCTCGCCGCGCACCGCCTCGGTGATGAGGAAGTTCTTGACCTCAAGGTGATAGAGGCAGGTCGGGTGGAACTGCATCATCTCCATGTTGGAGACGCGGGCGCCCGCGCGCCACGCCATCGCGATCCCGTCCCCCGTCGCGCCGCGCGGGGCGGTGGAGAACTGGTAGACGCGCCCCGCACCGCCGGTCGCCAGCACGGTCGCACGGGCGACGTGGCGCTCGACCCGGCCAGTAGCCTCGTCAAGCGCATAGACCCCCCACACGCGCCCGGCTGCGGAGAAGTGCTCGCGGTGGCGATCGGTGATGAAGTCGATGCAGGTGCGCCCCGGCAGCAGGGTGATGTTGGGGTGATCCTGCGCCGCCTTGACCAACGCCGATTGCACCGCCCAGCCGGTCGCATCGTCGACATGGACGATCCGGCGGTGCGAATGGCCGCCCTCGCGGGTCAGATGGAGCGAATCCGCGTCGCGGTTGAAGGGCACGCCCAGTCCACACAGGCGATCAATCGATTGCGGTGCGCGTTCGATCACGAATTCGACCGTGGCAAGATCGTTCAATCCCGCGCCGGCCACCATCGTGTCCCGGACATGATCCTCGAAGGTATCGCCGGTGTCGAGCACTGCCGCGATCCCGCCCTGCGCCCAGGCGGTCGACCCGCCGGTCAGCGAGCCTTTGGCCAGCACCAGCACCCGCCGCGTCTCGGCCAGCGCGAGGGCTGCGGTGAGCCCTGCCGCACCCGAGCCGATGACCAGCACGTCATGCGCGGCTCGCTCTCCATCCATTCTTGTCATGCCTTTGACATGCCGCGCAATCCGGATCGGGGCAAGCGCAAGCTGGTCGCTGTGCGGGATGGTGTCATGGACCCTAAGTGCCGCCGGTCAGTTGAACGAAAACATCTTCCAGATCGGCCTCGCGGGTGGTGACGTCCTCGACCGTCAGCCCCTGGCTCTGCAGGATCGCCAGCACCTGACCGGCGCTGAGGCGGTCCTTGTCATAGGTCACCTCCACCCCGCGTGCGCCGTCCCATTGCACCCGAGAGAAGGCGTCATGTGAAGGTGCGGCGGCGAGATCGGCGGCGGCGGTGACCGCGACGACCTTCTCGCGCGCCATGTCGACCAGCTCGCGGGTCGGCTTGTTGGCGATCAGCTGGCCGTGATTGATGATGGCGATGCGGTCACACAGCTCCTCGGCTTCTTCGAGGTAGTGCGTCGTCAGCACCACGGTCACGCCTTCGCGGTTCAGCTCGCTCACCAGCTCCCACAATTGGCGCCGCAGGTCGACATCGACCCCGGCGGTGGGTTCGTCGAGCACCAGAATGGGGGGCGAATGCACCATGGCCTTGGCCACCAGCAGCCGCCGCTTCATGCCGCCCGATAGCGTGCGGGCATAGGCGTTGCGCTTGTCGGCCAGCCGCACCGCTTCCAGCAGTTCCGCGCTCCGCCGCAAGGCTGCGGGAATACCGTAAAACCCGGCCTGGTTCTCCAGCACCTCATAAGGGGTGAAGAAGGGATCGAACACGATCTCCTGCGGCACGATCCCGATTGACCGGCTGGCATTGCGGCGGTGGTGGTCGATGTCGAAGCCCCAGATCTCCGCCGTGCCGCTGGTCTTGTTGACCAGTCCGGCGAGGATGTTGATGAGCGTGGATTTGCCCGCGCCGTTGGGCCCGAGCAGGCCGAAGATTGACCCTTGCGGCACATCGAAGCTGACCCCGCCGAGCGCCAGCTTCCCCTCGGTCATCGTGCCCTTCGCGCCCTTGGCAGGGGCGTAGCGCTTGACGAGGTTGTCGATGCGGATGGCGGGCTCGGTGGACATGGTGCCTGCCCTAGGCAAGCCACGCCGCGAAGGCAATTGCGCTGAACCGGCGGGGATTGTATCGGCAGGCCCCATGAGCATTCCTCCTCCCGAAGTCCTGCTGGTCGATAGCCGCCGTGTCTCGTGCGACGGTTCGAGCGGCATCCGCGGCGGCGCAGGCTATCGCCCCGCCGCGCTGGGCCACCCGCGCGTGTTCCTCGAAATCGACGAGCACGGCTATGTCGACTGCGGCTATTGCGACCGCCGCTTCGTATTGAAAGGCGGGCCGGCGGACGGCGCCGACCAGGCAAGCTTGCCCGATATCGCTGCGGGCGCGAGCCCGGCACATTCCTGACCGGAGGCGGCACGCTCAGCGCCGGTTAAGGCGGTGTGTGGTGAGCTGGTTGGTGTGACAATGCGAAAGGATCCTGCCGTGACCCCTGCCCGTCTTGCTCTCATTTCCGCCATGCCGCTCGCGCTGGCCACCCTGCACCTTGCGCCGCTCGCCGCACAGGACGCGGATTCGTCCGACGTCGAAACCGGTACGGAGGCCACGCCGGCACCGACCGAGGGCGAAAAGCGTCTCGCGAGGCTGCTTGAAGGGCGCGTCGCGGGCGAGCCGCTGCGCTGCATCCGTTCGCTGCCGAGCCAACGCATGCAGACCATCGAAGGCACCGCCTATGTCTATGGTTCGGGCGAGACGATCTATGTCCAGCGGACCGTGAACCCGCGCCAGATCGACGATACCGATACGCTTGTCACCAATCGCTTCAGCGGCACCCAATTGTGCCGGTTCGACGTGATGACCACGGTCGACAGGTTCAACGGCTTCTTCACCGGTGCGGTGTTCTTCGAGGACTTCGTTCCCTACACCCGCGTCAAGAGCGAAGCCACCGGCGAAGGCTGAACCGCGTCATCGGGCGCGCTCCCGCACGCTCGGGGAGACGGCATGCGAAGGCTCGCCTGGCCACGCCTGGCTCAGGCGCGGGCCATTGCCTGCATGCGGGCGATGATTTCCTCCGCCTGAAGCATGATCCGGTCGATCAGCTCCTGACAGGTCGGGATGTCGTGGATCAGCCCGGCCACCATGCCGCAGCTCCAAGCGCCCGCATCCATCGTGCCCTCGGTCATGATCTTGGGGTACACGCCCGCGACTTCGGGCAGGATGTCCTGAATGGTGATCGTATCGCCCAGTTCCTTCTCCTTCAGGATCAGGCGCTCGACCGCGGCATTGTTCAGCACGCGTTCGGTGTTGCGGAGCGGGCGCATGACAAGGCGGGTGTCGAGTTCGCTCGCCGCGAGGATCGCCTGCTTCACGTTCTCATGCACGGGCGCCTCCTTGGTGGCGATGAAGCGGGTGCCCATGTTCATCCCCTGCGCGCCCATGGCGAGACTGGCAACGAGGCTGCGCCCGTCGGCCATCCCGCCGCTGGAGACAAAGGGGATTTCCAGTTCGTCCGCCGCGCGCGGCAGCAGGATGAAGTTGGGCACATCGTCCTCCCCCGGATGCCCGCCGCATTCGAAACCGTCGACACTCACCGCATCGCAGCCGATCTCCTGCGCCTTCAGCGAGTGACGCACAGAAGTGCACTTGTGGATCACCTTGATCCCGGCATCCTTCAGCGGCGGCAGCAGATCGACCGGGTTGCGGCCCGCCGTCTCGACCACCTTCACCCCGCCCTCGATCACCGCCTTCACCAGCCCCGGATAGTCAGGCGGGGTCAGGGTTGGCAGGATGGTGAGGTTCACGCCGAAGGGCTTGTCGGTCATGTCCTTGCAGCGCGCGATCTCGTTGGCGAGCTTTTCAGGCGTGCCCTGCGTCAAGCCGGTGATGATCCCGAGCCCGCCCGCGTTGGACACCGCCGCGGCCATCTCCGCAAAACCGACATAGTGCATGCCGCCCTGAATGATGGGGTGCTGGATGCCGAACATTTCGGTGATGGCGGTTTTCATGGCGTGGTCTCTCCCGTTGGA
>RDXA01000182.1 GCA_004292705.1 Sphingomonadales bacterium
GGGGAGGGGGACCATCCGCAGGATGGTGGAGGGGCACCTTCGGGTGTTCCGAGCTGCTGATGTCCGGAGCAGCCGCGCCTGCCCCTCCACCAGCTTCGCTGGTCCCCCTCCCCTTTCCGGGGAGGATTTCAAACGAAAACTCCAGCCCTTGGCTCTTGCCGATCCAGTTCTCTTGCATCAGGCGCACCTTCTCGGGCCAGTCCTCAAGCTTCCCCAATCCCTCCAGCAGATCATCGGCAAAGTCGGTGATCTTCAGGAACCACTGGTTGAGCTTGCGCTTCTCGACCTCCGCGCCGGAACGCCAGCCCTTGCCGTCGATCACCTGTTCGTTGGCGAGCACGGTCATGTCGACCGGGTCCCAGTTGACCGTGCTTTCCTTGCGGTAGACGAGCCCTGCCTCATACAGGTCGAGGAACAGCGCCTGCTCGTGGCCGTAATATTCGGGATCGCAGGTGGCGAATTCGCGCGTCCAGTCGAGCGCGAAGCCGATGCGCTGCAACTGCGCCTTCATCTGGGCGATATTCTGGCGCGTCCAGCCGCCGGGGTGCACGCCCTTTTCCATCGCGGCGTTTTCGGCCGGCATCCCGAAAGCGTCCCACCCCATCGGGTGCAGCACCTCGAATCCGCGCATCTTCTGGTAGCGCGCCAGCACGTCACCCATGGTGTAGTTGCGCACGTGCCCCATGTGGATGCGCCCCGAGGGATAGGGGAACATCTCGAGGATGTAGCTCTTGGGCCTGTCGCTGTCGCTGTCGGCGGTGAAGGTGCCAGCCGCTTCCCACGCGTGCTGCCAGCGCCCGTCAGCCGTGGACGGATCGAAACGGGTCTCGGTCATGCGAGGGGCCTAATGATCGGGTGGGGCGGTCGGAGCGGTCTCAGGACGAGGCGAGGGCCTGACGGCGCAGATCGCGGGCCTTGGTGAGGATGATGTCCTCCAGCTTCTGCACGGTGGCCGCCTGCACCGGGGCTTCGACCCAGTTGCCGGATTCGTTCACTTGACGGCTGGCGGCGACACGCAGGGCATCGGCGCGCAGATCCTGATCGAGGATCGTCACGGTCAGCTTGACCCGCTCGGTCGGGTTGGCCGGGTTGGCGTACCAGTCGGTCACGATCACGCCGCCGTTGCTGTCGGCCTGAACCAGCGGCGCGAAGGCCACGGTCTCGAGCGCCGCGCGCCAGAGATAGGCGTTGACCCCGATGGTGTTGAGCTGCGCGGCGGCCAGTTCGGTGCGCGGGCGTTCATTGCCGCCGCACGCGCTCAGCACCACTGCCGCTCCGCCCAGCAGCGCCACAGCCATGGTGCGGCGGGCAGTCGAAAGCCGTCGGGCCGGGCGGAAGGTTGCGCAATTGGCGTGTGTCACAGCCGGATCATCCTCATCATCTGTCTCGGGCCCGCTCTATAGCTCCAAGCCCCCTTGCGGCAAGCATCATCCGCGCAAGCACCTCTGCGGCGATTTGCGACCACAACACCTGCGGGCTTTACGGAGCCTGAATTTTGCGAGACTTGCAAGCTTCTGTGTGCATGGTGCCACAGGTCAGCAACGAATCCCGCTCCGCTACGGCAAGGCCATTGCAAGCGGGTAGGGAGCACCTATCACTAAGACTACGCAGGGTTTCGACTCATATGCGGTTAAGGTAAGATATGTTTGGGCAAAAAGCTCGGGCGCACCAACAGGACATAATGGCGGCAATGGCACGCAAGGCAGACAGGACGGCAAAGGCGCAGCGCTCGCTGCCGCTGCGCGCGCTGACCGCGTTGTCGTGCGGAGCGCTGGTGCTTGCGGTGCCGACAGCTGGCCTGGCGCTGGCCGGCGAGGTTGCCCCAGCGCGGACAGCCAGTTCGCTTGAGGCGCTGGGCCTCGGCATGTTCACACCGGCATCGGTCGATCCTGCGCTGGCAGCGCGGGTGGCTGACAAGGCCCGGGCGCGCGGCATCCACTTCACTCCCGCCAGTGCGAAGCCGGTCACGGGCGAGCGCACGGTCACGGTGGCCGTCCGGGTCGATGATGACACTGCGCGGGCGATTTCGGTGCGCAAGGTGCTCGACACGGTGCCAGGGCGCGGGCTCGGTCTCGCCGGCATCGATGCGAACAGGTTCCAGCTGGGTGCAGCGCGCGGCTATCAGAGCTTCGCCCGCACTGTCGATCTCTCGGCCAATGTCCGCAACCTGTCGCTGCCCGATCTCGCGCAGTTCGAGCCGTCGCGCCCCAAGGCTGAAGACAAGCCCTCGCGCCTGCAACCGCGGATCGAGTTCGAGGATCGCGAGATTGCCGGCCGTTCGCCCAACACGCTCGATTCGACCGCCCAGCAGACCGTGGGCGTTGGCGGCAGCTTCCGCCTGTCGCCGAACATGAATGTGACGGCAGGGGTACGCTATTCGCAGGAGCGCGAACGGCTCGATCCGCTGACCAATTCGGTGCAGGATAGCCAGGCGGTTTACGTCGGCACACAGATCAAGTTCTGATCGCCAGCCGGTCCGCTGCGCATAGGCGGGTTGTTGCGCGGCTGTTGTCAGGTCATTGCACCCTCATTGTCGCATCATCGGCGGCGCTGCGCATAGCTATTCCCCGCTTTCCCTGACGCTACGGCACCGCTAGGTTGCGGCCAAAGCATCGTAGAGGGAGAATGCCATGGGCCGGGTAGCGATCGTCACCGGGGGAACGCGCGGGATCGGGGAGGCGATCTGCAAGCGGCTCCAGCGGCAGGGCCACACGGTCATCGCCAACTACGCCGGGAATGAGGAAAAGGCGCGGGCCTTCACGGCGGAAACGGGCATCCCTGCCTACAGGTGGGACGTCGGGGATCATGGCGCAACGCTGGAAGGCTGCGCGCGGGTGGAGGCCGACCATGGGCCGATCGACATCGTCGTCAACAATGCCGGGATCACCCGCGACGGCACCCTGCACAAGATGAGCTTTGAAGACTGGAACGATGTGATGCGCATCAACCTTGGCGGGTGCTTCAACATGGCCAAGGCGACCTTCCCCGGGATGCGCGAAAGGGGCTGGGGGCGGATCGTCAACATCGGCTCGATCAACGGGCAGGCGGGGCAATACGGGCAGGTGAACTATGCCGCGGCGAAGAGCGGCATCCACGGCTTCACCAAGGCCTTGGCACAGGAAGGCGCGAAGTTCGGGGTGACGGTAAACGCGATTGCACCGGGCTATATCGACACCGACATGGTCGCCGCCGTCCCTGCGCCGGTGCTGGAAAAGATCGTTGCCAAGATCCCCGTTGGCCGCTTGGGCATGGCCGAGGAAATCGCCCGCGGGGTGGCGTTCCTGACCTCCGAGAACGGCGGCTTCATGACCGGCTCGACCATGAGCATCAACGGCGGGCAACATATGTACTAGCGAGGGCAGGCGAGCAGCGGAGCTGCGAGCCGCTCGGCCCGAGCGCCCGGCCAGCGGGGCGGTGGACCGGAAGCCCGCCGAACCCGTCTGACGTCAAGTCTGCGGCTTTGCCGCAGGCCCTTCCCGGACAGTCACCCGATCACAATGCCCACCACCTTCCACGCGCCATCTTCCCACGCGAGCGACACGCTTTCGACCTGGTTGGTCCCGTCGGCATAGGTGCTGGCGAATTTGACGAGCCGGTAACCCTCGGGTGGGGCAGGAACGTATTCGTTGTCGACGACAATACGGGTCAGGATCTTGCCGAGCGGCGGGCGCACACGCGTAGATACCTCGCTCCAGCGCTCCAAGGTGTTGAGCTGGCGGAACTGCGACCCGGTGGCGGCATAGCTTTCCGCCCAGCGGCTTTCGTCGATCAGTTTCAGGAAATCCCCGGCAGCGCGGGCGGCGCCCGCGGCCTCGCTCTGGTCGGCGGCGGCTTCCAGGGCACGCGTGGGGGCAAGCACCGTCATGGGCGAGGCAGGAACAAACAAGGCGGCAAGGATCAACGACATGGCAAGCGCTCCGGCAAGTGTGAGAGCATGGCCCGGCCCGAGGCCGAACCACACCCGCCGCTGGGTAGCGGATGCCGTGTCCTGTGCCGCGCCCGGCCCCGCCAGCGCATCCCCCAAAGCCTTGTCCCCCAGATTTTCGGGGTCGTCGCCCTCCTCCGCCAGCAACTGCCGTGCCGCCTCACGACTGCTGGTCACGCCAAGCTTGCGCCGCGCCTCGCGCAGCCGTTCGTTGACCGTATGCACCGACAGACCCAGCGTGCGCGCGGATGACTTGGCATCATGCCCGCGCAGGATCAGCCGCAGCGTCTCCTTCTCCTTGCTCGTCAGCGCTTCGAGGCCGGTGCTCATGCGGACAGTCTATGGCGCAGCCAGCCAGCGGGCCACCCCAAATTATTCGGGGTCAGCGGCTGGTGACGGAGGCTTAAGAGCTTGTCTGTTAA
Source organism: Sphingomonadales bacterium (assembly GCA_004292705.1). Lineage (GTDB taxonomy): Bacteria > Pseudomonadota > Alphaproteobacteria > Sphingomonadales > Sphingomonadaceae > Erythrobacter. The sequence continues at coordinate 4,348 of RDXA01000182.1, forward strand.
GCGCTCCGCATGTCCGCGCACTTCGATGTCAGCAAGATCAGTTTTTTCGGGCTGGATGAATGGTCCGTTGCCGTGTGTGCTTGGCGAGGGTGTTGCCTAGAGGTGTTTGCAAGGGCGGAACACTCCGTGGCGGATTGCTTGAGGGCGCTGGAAGCATCCGGCATTCAACTGACGAGGGATGCACGCCACTCCTTCGCATCCACCCGTCTCAAGGCCTTGACAGCCTGCATCAAAAGCCAGCCTTTCGGCGGCCACGGAAAGGCGGCCCTCGCTCGGATTGCCCAGTGGGAGCAGGTATATGAAACCCGCGCCTTTCTCGCCCACGGCAAAATCGAAGCCACTCCGCAGGGCATCACGATCAGGCTCATCACCTTCGACGGCAAGGCTGAAAAGCAACTACCAGTCAAACAAATGTCGCGCCTTGAGATGCTGCAAGCGCTTGCTGAAATGGAGGAGGCCCAAACGCGCTTCCATCATCAGCTTGGCCAGATCAAGGCACTGGCACTGAAAAACAAAAAGCCCAACCCCGGATCAA
>RDXA01000183.1 GCA_004292705.1 Sphingomonadales bacterium
CTCACCCCCATCAACTCAAGCACGCCGCTGTTGAGGGTGGTCCACACCACCAGCACCACGCCAAAGCCGATAATGAAACTCCAGCTGCCGCCAATCTCGGCAACCCGGTCAGCCAGCCGGTCGCTCCAGGTTTCGTGGCCCTGCGCCAGCTCATCGGCATCGCGGCCCGCGAAACTCCCCGAGGCCACACGCCTCAGCACGCGCTGTTCATCCGCCTCGAGATCGTCGAACTCGCGTCCCAGCAGGTCGCGCGCGAGCTTGTGCGGATCGGCTTCGCGGGTCATGCCATGTCTCGGGCCTTCGCCCCTATGCCTTCGCGAGGGCTTCGGCGATCAGCTGCCGGGTCGGCGCGATGCCGTAGAGCGCGATGAAGCTGCCCATGCGTGGCCCCTGTTCGGAACCGAGCAGGGTCTCGTAGAGCGCCTTGAACCAGTCCCGCAGGTTCTCGAACCCGAACTCCGGCTGCTTGCCGATCTCATAGACGATGGTCTGCAAATCCTCGGCGCTCATGTCCGTCGCAGCTTCAGCCAGCGCGGCGTCAAGCGCCCACAGCGCCGCGACCTCGCCGTCCACCGGCGCGCGCTTGGCCAGCGTCGAGGCGATGAAGTCGCGGTTATAGGCCAACGCCTTCATCACCAGCACATCGAGCGCGGGATGCGCGGCAGGATCGGCGTTGGCGACATAGTTGCCCAGATAGGACCACACCGCCTCATGGGTCGCGCCCGCCCCCAGCACGCCGACCAGATTGAGCAGCAGGCTGAACGGCACAGGCAGGGTATCCCCCGCACCGGGAGCCTCGGCGCCTGAATGGCTGTGATTGGCGCGCAGCAGGTGCCACACCGGGTTGCCCAATTGCTTGTCGATCTCCTGCCCCGGCAAGGCAGCGCGGAACTGCCAGTAATCATCCACAGCCTTGGGGATCACGCCCGCGTGCAACTGCTTGGCGCTCTTGGGGTTGGCGAAGATGTAATAGCCGAGGCTCTCTTCACTGCCATATTGCAGCCATTGCTCGATCGAGAGGCCGTTGCCCTTGGACTTGGAGATCTTCTCACCCTTGGCATCAAGGAACAGCTCGTAGATCAGCCCTTCCGGCTTGTTCCCGCCGAGCACGCGGGCGATCTTGCCCGACTGGATGCCAGAGTCGGTCAGGTCCTTGCCATACATCTCGTAATCGACGCCGAGCGCGACCCAGCGCATCGCCCAGTCGACCTTCCACTGGCACTTGGCCATGCCGCCCAGCGCGGATTGCTCGACAACTGCGCCGTCTTCGTCGGTGAAGCGGATGATCCCGGCAGCGGCATCCACCACCTCGATCGGCACCTGCAACACCGCGCCGGTGGTGGGGCTGATCGGCATGACCGGGGAATAGGTCTTGCGCCGCTCCTCGCCCAGCGTCGGCAGCATGATGTCGAGGATCGCGCCGAAATTGGCGAGCACGCCCTTCAGCGCATCGTCAAACCGGCCGCCATTGTAGCAATCCGAAGAACTGACGAATTCATACTCGAAGCCGAAGCGGTCGAGGAAATCGCGCAGCATCGCGTTGTTGTGCGCGGCGAAGCTTTCGAACTTCCCGAAGGGATCGGGGATGCGCGAGAGCGGCTTGCCGAGGTGTCCGGCCAGCATTTCGCGGTTCGGCACGTTGTCCGGCACCTTGCGCAGCCCGTCCATATCATCCGAAAACGCCACCAGCCGCGTCGCCGCGCCGCCCGTCAGGGCCTCATAGGCGCGGCGCACCAGCGACGTGCGCAGCACTTCCTGAAAGGTGCCGATATGCGGCAGGCCGGAGGGGCCGTAGCCGGTTTCGAACAGCACGCCGCCGGGCTTGCCGTCCGGCAGGCGCTTGGCGAGGCGCTGCGCCTCCTGAAACGGCCAGGCCTTGGAGTTCTGTGCGGCGGCGATAAGGGCGTCAGACGTGATGGTCATAGTGGGGTGGCTATTAGGGATGGCGGACAGGCTTGCAAGCGTGCGTTTACAAGCGCGACCGCCTCGCGCATCGTCGGGTGCGTGAGCTCTCCTGCCGCCCTGCCCGATCCGCTGCCGCTGACCGCGCTCCATGCGAGCCACGGCGGGCACTGGCTGCGCGCAGGTTCGGGCGCGACCGCGGCGGTGTCCAAGGGCGATGCGATCATGGCCGCCGCCGATACGCCGGTGCTGCTGCTCAACGCCCCGCTGGTGGCGAGCCGGCTGGGCTATCCTGATCTTTCGGGCCTCGATCTGCTGGAGGCCTTCGCTTTCATCCACCCTGCGCGGTTCTGCGTTCCCACTCCCCGCGGGCTGGCCGAAGCGCTCGGCATTCCTCCGCCCGAAAATGACGCTGGCGTGCCAGAGCTGCTTCAGCGGGCGGCGGGCGCACTGATCGCGGTGTGCAGCGACCCAGAGTGGTTCGAGCGCGAGGGGGCATGGAGCGCGCTGCAATCGCTCGAACGGCTGCGCTGGCCGTGGGCACAGGTGCTCAAGGCCCACATCAAAAAGCCCGAGCGAGCGGAACGCTGGCTGTTCGCACGGCTGCCCGAGTGGGAGGAAGCAGGAGAGCGCCCCGCCCCGCGTCAGGTGGAACTCACTACCGAGGCGGTGCAGGGCCAGCTCGCAAGATTGACCGGCGAAGGCGCGGAGCAGCGCGAGGGGCAGCGCGCCTACGCGCAAGATGTCGCGCGCATCTTCGCCCCCCGCTCCGCCCCCGGCAGGCCGCATCTGGCGCTGGCGCAAGCGGGGACGGGAATTGGCAAGACACTGGGCTATCTCGCCCCCGCATCGGTCTGGGCGGGTCTGAGTGGCGGCACGGTATGGGTCTCGACCTTCACCAAGAACCTGCAACGGCAACTGCGGGCCGAAAGCCGCCGTGCTTGGCCTGCCACACGCGCAGACGGATCGCCCCCGGTGGTGGTCAGGAAGGGGCGGGAGAATTATCTCTGCCTGCTGAACCTCGAAGACGCGCTGCAAGGCGGCTTTGCCGGTCGCCCGGCGGTGCTGGCGCAGCTTGTGGCGCGCTGGGGGGCCTACACGCGCGATGGCGACATGATCGGCGGCGATCTCCCGGGCTGGCTCGGCACGTTGTTCCGCAAGCGGGGGATTGCGGCGCTCACCGATCAGCGCGGCGAGTGCATCTATGCCGGGTGCCCGCATTACCGCAAATGCTTCATCGAGCGCGCCGCGAGGGACTCTGCGCAGGCCGATCTGGTGATCGCCAATCACGCGCTGGTAATGGTCAACGCGGCGCGGGCGCGTGACCCGAACCAGCGTCCCACGCGCCTGATTTTCGACGAAGGCCACCATGTCTTCGATGCGGCGGACTCCACCTTCGCCGCAACCCTATCCGGGCAGGAGACCATCGAACTGCGCCGCTGGATCATCGGCCCCGAACGCGAGGCACGCGGACGCAGGCGTGGGCTGTCGGCACGGCTTGCCGATATCGCCAGCTATGACGAGGCGGGCGCCGAGGCCATTGCCGCCGCGTGCGAGGCAGGACAGCTCCTTCCTTCCGACGGCTGGTTGCAGCGCCTTGCCGAAAATGCGCCCTTTGGTCCTATCGAGGCCCTGCTCGCTGCGGTGCGCACCGCTACTTATGCCCGCGACGAAAGCGGCGGGATTGATGCAGGCTACGGCATCGAGACCGAGGCGGCGGGCCTGCCGGGCGAGGTGATCGAAGCCGCCAGCAACGCCGCCGAGGCGCTCGCCAGCATCCGCGTGCCGCTGATCCGGCTGGGCGGGCGGCTGGAGGCAATCCTTGCCGAACCGCCCGACTGGCTCGACGCGCAAGGCCGCGCGCGGATCGAGGGCGCGCGGTTCGCGCTGGCATGGCGGATCGATCTGCTGGCGGCGTGGGAAGCCCTGCTCGACCGGCTCGGCGGCCCGGCCGATCCCGAATTCGTCGACTGGCTAGCCGTCGACCGTTCCGACGCGCGGGAATTCGACGTCGCGATCCATCGCCGCTGGCTCGATCCGATGAAGCCCTTCGCCCGCGTGGTGCTGGAACCTGCCCACGGGGTCCTTTTGACCAGCGCGACCCTCACCGACTGCACCACCGATGCCGACGCGCCCGACGCGCGCTGGGCAAGCGCCATTGCGCGTTCGGGTGCGGCCCATGTCGAGGCGCAGCCGCTGCTCTCGGCAGCGGAAAGCCCCTTCGACTACGCGGCGCGGGCCGAGGTGCTCATCGTCACCGACATCGCCAAGGGCGATCTGCCTGCGCTGGCCGGGGCCTATGCGCGGATCATCGAGGCGAGCGGGGGCGGCGTGCTCGGTCTGTTTACCGCGATCCGGCGGCTGCGCGCGGTGCATGGACGGATCGCCGACCGGCTCGCGCGGGCGGGCCTGCCGGTCTATGCCCAGCATGTCGACCCGATCGACACCGGCACCCTCGTGGACATTTTCCGCGATGATCCGCGCGCCAGCCTGATCGGCACCGACGCGCTGCGTGACGGGGTGGACGTGCCCGGCCATTCCCTCCGATGCGTGGTACTCGAGCAGGTGCCATGGCCCCGCCCCGACATTCTCCACAAGGCGCGCAGGCTGGCAGGCGGCGGCTCGGCTTATGATGACCGCATCATCCGCGCGCGGCTGGCGCAGGCCTTTGGCCGCCTGATCCGCAGCAAGGATGATGCGGGCCATTTCATCGTTCTCTCCCCGGCTTTTCCATCGCGGCTGCTGTCGGCTTTCCCCAAAGGCACGCCGGTGCTGCGCGTAACACTCGATGAGGCTTTACAACGCCTCGCCGCTGGTGTTTCGCAATGCCCTACCGTCAATCCGCGAGGTGCCTTTCAGCGATGAAGATTCTCGGCCTGCTGCGCCACGCCAAGTCCGATTGGGACGACACCAACCAGCGCGATTTCGACCGCGGGCTCAACGCGCGGGGGCGCAAGGGTGCGACGCTGAT
>RDXA01000184.1 GCA_004292705.1 Sphingomonadales bacterium
TTCTCGTGCGTCAGATAGGCATAGGCGCGCAGCTTCGCCCGGCCCACGCGCCCGCGCAGCTGATACAGCTGGGCGAGGCCAAAGCGGTCAGCGCGGTGAATAATGATGGTGTTGGCGCTCGGAATATCGAGTCCGCTTTCGACGATCGTGGTCGAGAGCAGCACGTCATATTTGCGATCATAGAACGCGCCCATCCGCTCCTCGACCTCGCTGGGGCTCATCTGGCCATGCGCGGAGACCGATTTGATTTCGGGCACGTGCTCGCGCAGCCATTCCTCGACGTCGGCCATGTCGGCAATGCGCGGCACCACGATGAAACTCTGCCCGCCGCGGTGATGTTCGCGCAGCAAAGCCTCGCGGATCACCATGTCGTCCCACTCCATCACATAGGTGCGCACCGCCAAGCGGTCGACCGGGGGCGTCTGGATGGTGGAGAGTTCGCGCAGGCCGCTCATCGCCATCTGGAGCGTGCGCGGGATCGGGGTGGCGGTGAGGGTGAGGACGTGGACGTCGGCGCGCAGCTGCTTCAGCTTCTCCTTGTGGGTGACCCCGAAGCGCTGTTCCTCGTCGACGATCACCAGCCCGAGGTTCTTGAACTGGGTGCTCTTGGAGAGGATCGCATGGGTGCCGACCACCAGATCGATCTGGCCGTTCTCCAGCCCCTCACGGGTCTCGGCTGCCTCCTTTGAGGTCACAAGGCGCGAAAGCCTGCCGACTTTCAACGGGAAGCCTGCAAACCGCTCGGCAAAGTTCTGGTAGTGCTGGCGGGCGAGTAGGGTGGTTGGGGCGACAATCGCCACCTGCTGCCCGGCCATGGCGGCCACGAACGCCGCACGCATCGCCACCTCGGTCTTGCCGAAGCCGACATCGCCGCACACGAGCCGGTCCATCGGGCGGCCGCTTTCGAGATCGGCGAGCACGTCGGCGATGGCGCGTTCCTGATCGTCGGTTTCGGGCCAGGGAAAGCGGTCGGTGAACTGGGTGAGGCTCGCTGGGTCGGCAGCGAGCACGGTTGCCTGCCGCAGCGCACGGGCGGCGGCGACCTGCATCAGCTCGCCCGCGATGGCAGTGATCCGCTCCTTGAGCTTGGCCCGCCGCCGCTGCCACGCTTCGCCGCCGAGCCGGTCGAGCGGCACCGCCTGTTCGGACGACCCGTAGCGCGATAGCACGTCGATATTCTCGACCGGGATGAACAGCTTGTCCCCGCCCGCATATTCCAGCGCGACGCAATCGTGCTGGCTCTTGCCCACCGGGATAGGTTCAAGCCCGAGGTAGCGGCCGATCCCGTGCTCGATATGCACCACCAGATCGCCGCGCGACAGCGCTTGAAGTTCGGCAAGGAAGGCATCGGAATCGCGCCGCTTTTTCTTGCGCCGCACCAGCCGGTCGCCGAGCACATCGGCCTCGGTGACAAGGTCAATCGTGTCGCTGGCAAAGCCATGTTCGAGCGGCAGGACGACTACTGCCGCCTTGGCCTTGGCGGCGAGGCCCAGCGCCTGCTGCCAGCCATCGGCGAGCACGGTAGGCGCGCCTGCTTCCTCGAGTATCGAGGCGATCCGCCGCGCGCTGCCGGTGGAATAGGCCGCAAACAGCGCCTTGCGCCCGGATTTTGCGACGGCCTTGAGGTGGGCGGCGGCGGCCTCGTAGACATTCTCGCCGCGCCCGCGCTCCGGCGAGAAGTCGCGGCCCGAGCGGAAGCCGAAATCGAGCGTGCCCGCCCCGTCCTCCGCAGCAAAGCCGCTCGCCCGGTGGGCGGGCATAGCGGCCAGCGCGGTGTCGAATTCGGCGCGGGTGAGATAGAGCGCGTCAGCGGCCAGGGGGCGGTAGCTGCCCTTCTTCTCGCTCGCGATCCGGCCGCGCTGGTCGTGGTAATCGGCGATGTCGGTCAGCCGCTCCTCGGCCACACCGAGCGCGCCCTGATCGATCACCACCACGTCGTCCTTGCCGAGGTGATCGAACAGCGTCGCCAGCCGCTCCTCGAACAGCGGCAGCCAATGCTCCATCCCCGCCAGCCGCCTCCCATCTGAGACGGCCTCATACAGCGGGTCCTGCGTCGCGTTGGCCCCGAACAGCTCGCGGTAGCGGGTGCGGAAGCGCTTGATGCTGTCCTCGTCCACCAGCGCCTCGGAGGCGGGGAGCAGCAGGTGGCTGTCGATCCGCTCGACCGTGCGCTGCGTGGCGGGATCGAACAGGCGCAGGCTCTCCAGCTCGTCGCCGAAGAAATCGAGCCGCAGCCCTGCCTCAAGGCTGGAGGGGAAGATGTCGACAATCGACCCGCGCACCGCAAACTCGCCATGGTCGATCACCGTGTCGGTGCGGCTGTAGCCCTGCCGCACCAGCAGCGCGGCGAGGCTTTCGTGGCCGATCTGGGTGCCGACCCGGAATTCGCGAACGCTCTCGCGCACCCGGAAGGGGGTAAGCACGCGTTGCAGCACGGCGTTGACGGTAGTGACCAGCAATTGCTGCGCTGCCGCGGGCTGTTGCAACCGGTGGAGCGCGGCGAGGCGCTGGGCGCTGATGGTCAGCGCGGGGCTGGCGCGGTCATAGGGGAGGCAGTCCCACGCGGGGAACTCGATCACCTCGACCTCGGGCGCGAAGAACCGGGCAGCTTCGGCAGTAGCGCGCATCGCGGAATCATCCGGCGCGATGAACACCGCCCGGCGTTTGGCCGCGCGCGCCAGATCGGCCAACACCAGCGGCAGACTTCCGCGGGGGAGCGAGGACAGGGTCAGCGGGGCGGTGCCTGCGAGGATGCGATTAAGATCGGGCATGGGTTCTCAACAAGCGGCACAGGCGGGAAGCGTTCCCGAGCGCGGGCTCTAGCGCGGAATATCGACGTAATCGAGCCGCTGCATCGTTGCGAGGAGGTCGCCCGCCAGATGCTCGGGCGGCGGCTGGGATCCCAGCGCCCACGCCATCACATCGACATCGTCCTCATCGAGCAGCGCCTCGAACCATGCCAGCGCATCTTCGCCCCACTCTGCGTGATAGCGGTCATAGAACCCGCCAATCATGTAATCGGCCTCACGGGTGCCCCGGTGCCAGGCGCGGAACTTGGCGCGGGCGAGACGTTGGGCGAAGGAGGGGGCTTCAATCATGACGCGCACCTAGCCACAGCAGCGCGCCGCTTCAACTCGCAATCGCGGCGCGGTGGTGATACCGACGTGCCATGCGTCCCGAGGCCCTCAATCCGCTGTTCGCCGAGAGTGAAACGCTGGGCGGCGTGGGGCCGAAGCTGGCCAAGCCGCTCGAGAAACTCGGCCTGACGCGCGTCAAAGATGTCGCCTATCATCTGCCCGAGCGCTTCGTCAGCCGCCATGCGGTGGCCGATCTGGATGCCGCAGGCGAGGGCGAGCAGGTGATCATCGCCCTCACTGCGATCGAACACCGGGCCCCGCGCGCCGGGAGCCGCGGGCCATATCGGGTGCTGGCACAGGACGCCAAGGGCAATGTCTGTGCGCTCACCTGGTTCGGCAAGGCGGCCTATGCGGCCAAGAAGCTGGTTCCGGTGGGGGAGCGGCGCTGGGTGGCCGGGCGGCTCGACCGCTATGGCGATATGCTCCAGATCGTCCATCCCGACCATATCGAGGCCGAGAATTCGGCGCAGATCGGCCGGTTGTGCGAGCCGGTCTATCGCCTTTCCGATGGCCTCACCCAGCCGCGGGTCGCGCATCTGGTGGAGCAGGCGCTGGCGCGGCTCCCGCAATTGCCCGAGTGGATCGAACCCGGCCAGCTGGCGCAGGCGGGCTGGCCCACGTGGCGCGAGGCGCTGCGGCTTGGACATGAGGGGCCGAACGACAAGGTGCGTGATCGCCTCGCCTACGACGAACTCCTCGCCAACAGCCTCGCGCTATTGCTGGTCAAGGCCGAGGGACGGCGGCGCAGGGGGCAGGCGCTGGTCGGCGACGGGGCTTTCCGCGCGAAGTTGCAACTCCCCTTCGGCTTGACGGGCGCTCAGACGCGTTCGATCGCGGAGATCGAAGGCGACATGGCGCAGGAAGCGCCGATGCTGCGGCTGCTGCAAGGCGATGTCGGCGCGGGCAAAACGGTCGTGGCGCTCAATGCGATGCTGATCGCGGTTGAGGCGGGCAAGCAGGCCGCACTGCTTGCCCCCACCGAAATCCTCGCGCGCCAGCATTTCGAGACGCTCAGAAAAATGCTTGGCCCCACGGGGGTTGAAATCGCGCTGCTGACGGGGCGGGCCAAGGGGCGTGAGCGCGAGAGCATATTGATGGGGCTGCTGGATGGCTCGATCCAGCTGCTGGTCGGCACCCATGCGATCTTTCAGGAAAGCGTGAACTATCGCGATCTGGGCCTCGTGGTGATCGACGAACAGCACCGCTTTGGCGTCGCCCAGCGTCTGGCCTTGGCCGCCAAGGGCCGCCGCGCGCCGCATACACTCGCCATGACTGCAACCCCGATCCCGCGCTCGCTGACGCTGGCGCAGTATGGCGAGATGGATGTCAGCCGGCTTGATGAACTGCCCCCGGGGCGGCAGGCGATTGACACGCGGGTGGTGGCCATGGAGCGGATCGCGGATGTGATCGCCGGGGTGGAGCGGCACATTGCCAGCGGGCAGCAGGCCTACTGGGTGTGCCCCATGGTGCGCGAATTGGATGGTGCGCCCGATCTGGCAGACATTGCTGCCGCCGAGGCGCGGTTCGCAGCCTTGAAAGAGCGGTTCGGCGAGTCTGTGGTTTTGGTCCACGGCCAGCTTCGTCCCGAGGTCAAGGATGCAGCAATGGAGCGCTTCGCCAGCGGTCAGGCGCGGCTGCTGGTGGCGACGACGGTGATCGAAGTCGGGGTGGACGTGCCCGCCGCCACGCTGATGGTGATCGAACAGGCCGAAC
>RDXA01000185.1 GCA_004292705.1 Sphingomonadales bacterium
CACTGGATGCCTTTGGCACGCGCAGCGATGCATAATCTGGGCGAAGATGTGCACGTGGCCGCATGGCCGACGGTGCGCGAGAGCCACGCGATCGCCTCGCGGCACTATGCGATGGAGGGGAGGTGCTTCGTGCTGGCGGCAGGGCTGGTGCAGGTGAAGGATGATTTGCTCGATGGGCTGGAGCGTGTCGGCGGTTCGGTTGAGGCGCGAGAGTTGCTCGAAGCCATCCCCGGCGAGGTGCTCAACCGCGGCGGCTCCCTGATCGCCGCGCCCGACACCCGGGTGATCGCGCAGGCGGGCGAGGGGGAGGAGACCTTGCTGGCTGACCTCGACCTAGACGAAGTTGGGGCGGCGTTGGCGAGCCTTGATACCGATGGACACTACGCGCGGCCTGACGTGTTCGAATTGCGGGTCGATACCCGATCGAAGGAAGGCGTGACGTGGTCCTGAGCGCGGCAGCGGCACAGCCGCCCGGTCTCACGGTTAGTGTCGCACCGCCTCCCCCGGAGCCGTCGATGCTGATTGTCGTGACCGGCGTGGGATTCGTCTTGTCGGTCGCGGCGCTGGTGTCGTGGCTTGCGGCGCGATATCTCAATTGGGCGATGGCGCCGCGCAGGTTCGGGTTGCGGGTGGCGGCAGCAGGGGCATTGCCGGTTGCGATGCTGATGGCGGTGATCGTTATGGTTGGCATTTCGCGGGGACAGGGCATTACGTCGGCCGTCGGTGCGCTCGGGCGGGTTCCGTCTGGCGGCAAGCTGCTCATGCTCGCCATGCTCGGCACCGGGCTTGGTGTGTCCTGGTTGACCGCGATGCGGCGCAATCGCCGCGAAGCGCGCCGGGTCAATGACGCTGTTGAGGCCTTTGAATGACCTTCGCGGCAACCATCCTCACGCTCTATCCGGAGATGTTCCCCGGGCCGCTCGGCGTGTCGCTCGCGGGCCGCGCCATGGCTGAGGGCAAGTGGGCCTACGAGACCGTGCAGATCCGCGACTTCGCCACCGACAAGCACCGCACGGTCGACGATACGCCTGCGGGGGGCGGGGCGGGGATGGTGCTGAAGTGCGATGTGCTGGGGAGGGCGCTGGACAGCGTGATCCTCCCCGGAACGGGGAGGGGGACCGCCGACGCAGTCGGGGGTGGAGAGGCACCCTCCGCTGTTCAAGACGGTGATGGTTCGGAACATCCGCACCTGCCCCTCCACCATCCTTCGGATGGTCCCCCTCCCCTTGCAGGGGAGGATCGCCCCATCCTTGCCATGACCCCGCGCGGTCGCCCCATCACCCAACAGCGCATCCGCGAACTCGCCGCCGGCCCCGGCGTCATCATCCTGTGCGGGCGGTTCGAGGGCTTCGATGAACGCCTGTTCGAAGCCCGCCCGCAGATCGAACAGGTCAGCCTCGCCGACATCGTGCTTTCGGGCGGAGAGATGGCGGCGCTTACCATCCTTGACGCTTGCATTCGGCTGCTTCCCGGCGTAATGGGCGCGCCTTCCAGCGGGGCTGAGGAGTCGTATGAAAACGGCCTCCTCGAATATCCGCACTACACCCGACCTCAGGAATGGGAAGGGCGCACGATCCCCGAAGTGCTGCGATCGGGGGATCATGCGAAGATCGCTGCTTGGCGCAAGGCAAGGAGCGAAGATGACACACGGTCACGCAGGCCGGACTTGTGGGAGCGCTATGAGGGCGCTCGGGTCCAGCCTGCCTCTGGCGCGCGGCGCAAAACTAAGGAACCGGACCAGTGAACCTGATCCAGCAGATTGAAGCCGAAGAAATCGCCAAGTCCGGCAAGGACATCCCCGAATTCCGCGCGGGCGACACCGTCCGCGTCGGCGTGAAGGTGAAGGAAGGCAACCGCGAGCGTATCCAGGCCTATGAAGGCGTCGTGATCGCCCGCTCGAACCGCGGCATGGGTTCGAACTTCACCGTGCGCAAGATGAGCTTTGGCGAGGGCGTTGAACGCGTCTTCCCGCTCTACTCGCCGATCGTCGAAAGCATCACCGTGGTCCGCCGCGGCGTGGTGCGCCGTGCCAAGCTCTACTATCTGCGCGGCCGCACCGGCAAGAGCGCGCGGATCGTCGAGCGCAAGATGAACGCCCCCAAGGCGTAAGGCTTCATCGGCCAACGAAACACGAAGGGCGGTCCTGCGGGGCCGCCCTTTTGCTTTGGGGCACTTGCCAAGAACTCTCGTCATTGCGAGGAGCATAGCGACGAAGCAATCCAGAGCGGCACGCGCCTGTCCTGGATTGCCGCGCCGCTTTTGGGCGGCTCGCAATGACGAGGTGAGTCTTGGATGCGTTCCCTGTTTGCTGCTGTTGCTCTTTCCCTTTCCACCTGTCTGACAACCCCGGTGCTGGCGGAGACGACCACCATGCCTGAGGCCGCCTCCACGCTGAGCTTCGAACGCGTCTTCGCCTCCCCCGGCCTTGATGGCCCTGCGCCGCGTCAGGTGAAGCTGTCGCCTGATGGGCGCTATCTCACCCTGCTGCGCAATCGTGCCGATGACCGCGACCGCTATGACCTGTGGGGCTATGACATCGAGACCCGCGAATGGCGAATGCTGGTGGATTCGGAAAAGCTCGGGAGCGGGCGCGAGCTGTCCGAGGACGAAAAGATGCAGCGCGAGCGGGCGCGCGTGGCCGGGCTCAAGGGCATTATCAGCTACCAGTGGGCGAGCGACGGTTCCGGCGTGCTCGTGCCGCTCGATGGTGATCTCTACCTTGCCAAGCTGGATGGCACCGTCACCCGGCTGACCGACACCGAGGGGACGGAACTCAATCCCAAGCTGTCAGCCAAGGGCGGCTTCGTCAGCTTCGTGCGCGACCGGCGGCTGTGGGTCGGCCCGGTCGGAGGCGAGGCTACCCCGATCACCCCCGCGGGCGAGGCCGAGACGATCCGCTGGGGCGAGGCGGAGTTTGTCGCGCAGGAGGAAATGGCGCGGCTGCAGGGTTACTGGTGGTCGCCCGACGACAGCCGCATCGTCGTCCAGCGCACCGACGAGGCTGCGGTGGGCATCGTCACCCGCGCAGCGATTGGCGCCAAGGGCACCAAGGTGTTCGACCAGCGCTATCCGGCGGCTGGGACCGACAACGCCGTGGTCGAGCTGTTCGTGATGAACCCGGATGGCTCGGGCAGCGTCAAGATCGACCTCGGCCTGAATATCGACATCTATGTCGCCCGCGTCGACTGGGCGCCCGATGGGAGCGCGATCTACGTCCAGCGTCAGGACCGCGCGCAGACGAAGATTGACGTGCTCAAGGTCGATCCCGCGACGGGTCGGAGCATCATCTGGTTCACCGAAACAGCTGCACGCCCCGATTACTGGATCAACCTGTCGGACAATTACCGCTTTCTCAAGGATGGCCGCTTGCTGTGGTGGTCGGAACGTGACGGGTTCGGCCATTTCTATCTGTTCGATCCTGTTGGCAAGAATCGGGGCAGGGAGGGCGATGACCCGATCATCTTTGACGCCGGGACTTGGACGCAGCTCACCAAGGGCACCTCGCCTACCACGGCGCTGGTCGGAGTGGACGAGGCGGCGGGCACCTTCACCTATCAGGCGACGGCGGATGTGCTGACCCAGCAGATCTACCGCGCGCGGCTGGATGGGACGGGCTCGCCGGAGCTTCTGACCGATCCTGCCTACACCAATTCGGCCAGCATGGATGGCAAAGGGCGCCTGCTCTATATCAGCCGCTCAAGCCCGACGCAGCCCTCGCAGTCTTACCTTGCCACACCCGATGGCAAGCAGGTCGCGTGGATTGAGGAGAACCGGGTCGAGGGCGCGCACCCCTATGCTCCCTTCCTCGCCAGCCACGTGACCCCCGAATACGGCACGATTGCCGCCGAGGATGGCACCCCGCTGCACTGGATGATGCTGCGGCCCAAGATGGAGCCGGGCAAGCGTTACCCGGTGTTCTTCCAGCATTACGGCGGGCCGGGGCCGCAGACCGTGACCAAAGGCTGGGGCGGGACGCTGGCGCAGGCGATCGTCGATAAAGGCTATATCTGGTTCCAGCTCGACAATCGCGGCTCGGCCAATCGGGGGGTGGATTTCGAACAGCCGCTCTACCGCGCGATGGGCGGGGCCGAGGTGCGCGATCAGAAGGCGGGCGCGCTGTTCCTCAAGAGCCTCGATTTCGTCGATCCCGCCAAGGTCGCGATCTACGGCTGGTCCTATGGCGGCTACATGACGCTGAAGCAGCTGGAGGCTGATCCGGGCCTTTATGCGGCGGGCATCTCGGGCGCGCCGGTGACGCGGTGGGAGCTTTACGACACCCACTACACCGAACGCTACATGGGCGACCCGCGCGAGGTTCCTGAGGCGTATGAGAAGGCCAGCGCCATTCCCGAAGCCACGAAGATCGCCGATCCGCTGCTGCTGATCCACGGCATGGCGGATGACAATGTGGTGTTCGAGAATTCGTCCGAACTCATCAGCGTGCTTCAGGAAAGCAACACCCCGTTCGAGATGATGCTCTACCCCGGCTACACCCACCGCGTTGGCGGCGAGAAGGTCAGCCCGCATGTGTGGAACAGTATCTTCCGCTTCCTCGAAGCGCACGGGGTGACACCACCGCCTGCCGAATAGGTCTGCATCCGCGCGGTTAGCGGTTGCGCTTGGCGCACCTGTCGCTATCTCGCGCAGGCACAGTCTCAGGAGAATGCCAAGTGGGTTACCGGGTGGCAGTGGTCGGCGCGACCGGCAATGTCGGGCGCGAAATGATGCAGGTTCTCGCCGAGCGCGAGTTTCCGTGTGACGAGGTGGCGGCGGTCGCCTCGAGCCGTTCGGTCGGCACCGAGGTGGAATTCGGCGACACCGGCAAGATGCTCAAGTGCAAGAA
>RDXA01000186.1 GCA_004292705.1 Sphingomonadales bacterium
AGACTTTCGCAGTCGTGCCGGAAGATCCCAAGCTCGCCGGCGGGCTCGAATTTGCGACCTATGCCAATGCCGTCGCGGCCGAGATGCAGGAGTTGGGCTATGCCCGCGCCGCATCGCCCGAAAGCGCCGACATGCTGGTGCGCTTCGATTACCGCGTCGATAACGGGCGCGAAAAGGTGCGCACCGATTTCAATGGTGCGGGGTTTGGTCCGTGGGGTCGGTGGGGCGGCTGGGGCGGCGGCTTCGGCGCGTGGGGCTTCGGCTTCAACGACCCGTTCTTCGGCGGGCCGGAGGTGCGCAGCTTCACCGTCTACACCAGCGCGATCGACCTCAAGATCGACCGGCGCGCCGATGGGCAGCGCCTGTTTGAAGGCAAGGCGGAAGCTGTCTCGCGCTCCAACCGCCTGCCGCGCCTGGTGCCAAGCCTTGTCGACGCGCTGTTCACCGATTTCCCCGGCAGCTCGGGCGAAACCGTGCGGATCACCATCCGCGACGACGAAAAGACCGTGCGCCCCGCCAATTGATGGTGTAAGGCGGACGCCAAGAGACCCTTGGACGGGAACAAGAAGGCGGCGCAGGGGATCGCGCCGCCTTTTTTGTTGCCTGCGATCCGCAACCTAAAGCTTGGCGTGCCCCCCGGTCGAGCCGAAGCCACCCGCGCCCCGCTCGGTCGCATCCAGTTCCGCGACCTCGTCCCACGCCGCCTGCACCACCGGTGCCAGCACCAACTGGGCCACGCGGTCGCCGCGCTGAACGGCGAAGGGTTCGGCGCCGAGATTGATCAGGATCACCTTCAGCTCGCCGCGATAGTCGCTGTCGATCGTGCCGGGAGTGTTGGGCACGGTGATCCCGTGCTTGAGCGCGAGGCCGGAACGCGGGCGCACCTGGATTTCGTAGCCTTCGGGGATCGCCAGCGCGAGGCCGGTCGCCACCGCATGGCGCGCACCGGGGAGGATCGTCACATCCTCAGCGCTCACCACATCCATCCCCGCCGCGCCGGACGTGGCGTAGGCGGGCAACGGCAGACCTGCACCGTGGGGCAGGCGCTTCACTGATACCGGAATGCTCACTCGGCTGCTTCCGCCCGCAAGGACACCGCGATCCGCTCGACCAGCGCCATCGCGACTGCCGCCTTGGGCATTTCATCAAGGGTCTCCACCCCGTCGCCGCTGACGATGGTGACACGGTTCCTGTCTCCGCCCATCACATCACCGGAGACATCATTGGCGATGATCCAGTCGGCCCCCTTGCGCTTGCGTTTGGCCACGGCGTTTTCAAGCACACGGTCGGTCTCGGCAGCGAAGCCGATCACCAGTCCGGGCCGCCGCGGCGCGGTTGCCACATTGGTGAGAATGTCGGGGTTCTCGACCAGCATCAGCGCCGGGGGCGCATCGCCGCGCTTCTTGATCTTCTGCCCACGGTAATCCTTGGGCCGCCAGTCGGCGACCGCAGCAACCATCACCGCGACATCGGCAGGCAGCGCGCGCTTGACTGCTTCGGCCATGTCAGCCGCGCTTTCAACATCGATCCGGCTCACACCCGCCGGGGTCTTGAGCGACACAGGGCCAGCCACAAGCGTCACGCGAGCGCCCAGTGCCGCCGCCGCAGCAGCAATGGCAAAACCCTGCTTTCCGCTCGAACGGTTGGCGATATAGCGCACCGGATCAATCGCTTCCCAAGTCGGGCCGGCGGTAACCAGCACATGACGTCCGGCGAGCGGACGATGCGTGGGAGCAACGCCGAAATCCGCGCCGTCCGGCACCTCGCCAAAGACGTTCTCGATCTCCTCGGGCACCGCAGGCGCCTGCTGTTCAGGCGGGGCCTTGCGCGGATCGACCAGATGGTTGACCGCACCGGCATCGACCGACGGCGCCGCATTGGCTCTGCCCTTCTTCGCCAGAAGCGGGCCGCCAAGGTCGGGGGCAAAATCGGGGGCAGGCTCTTCCGGCAGCGGTTGCTCCTCGCCCTCAAGGGCGGGAAGATCTGCGTAATCGGCCTCGATCTCGGCGTGGCTGCGCTTGGCGGTCGACCGCGGGATAATGCGCGACAGGAACCCTCCAATGCCTTCGGGCATGGCGGCAGCGCCGTCATCCTCTTCCTCGGGCTCCAGCGCCTCGACCGGGAATACGGGCGCGGCCGGCACTGGCTGAGACGCGGGCACAGCTATTCCGAAATGCGCAGCGATCGCGCGCCAGATCGCCTCGGGTTCGGGCAGGCGGCCATAGCCAAACTCGCCGCAAGCCATCGGGCCTTCATCAGGATGAAGAACGTTTACGCCTGCCGCCTTGAGCAGAGCGATATTGCGCTGCGTCGCTTCGTGCTCCCACATCCGCACGTTCATGGCAGGCACCGCCATCACCGGTTTGTCGGTGGCAAGAATCAGCGTGGTGGCAAGATCATCGGCAATCCCGTTGGCCATCTTGGCGAGTAGATCGGCGGTCGCCGGGCAGACCACCACGAGATCAGCCTCGCGGGAGAGCTGGATATGGCCCATCTCTGCCTCGTTCTTGAGATCGAAGAGATTGGTGTAGACCTGATTTTCCGACAGCGCTGCGAGCGCCATCGGGGTGACAAACTGCTGGCCGCCCTTGGTGACAACGCAGGTGACATCGCCGCTGATCCCATTGGCCCCTTTGCGGATCAGGCGCACCAGTTCGCAGGCCTTGTAGGCTGCAATGCCGCCGCCCACGACCAGCAGGATGCGCAGGTGTTGGCCCACTGCCGCCTCCTCAACACTCATCTTGCTATCGCCTTTCGCGCCTCGCCCCGGGGTGTCAGACATAGTCCAAGCGACACCCATCGCAAAGCTTGGTTAAGTTTGCCTTGCAACGCGCAAAGCCAGTTCGGCAATCCCGCGCGGGGAAAAGGCGAGGCCCAGAGCATAGGCGGGCAAGGCCAGCTGCGCCCAGTAGTAATTCTCGGGCCGGGCGAACAGCGCCATCGCGGTGGCGAGCCCCGCGAACCACACGACGGCAAACAGCCCAATCCTTCCACCCAGACCTGCCCAGCCCATCAGCGGCAGGATCGCGAGCGGGGCGGCCACGGCTGCGGGGAGGAACCGCAGTCCGGTCAGCTTCGCCAGCGCCGCGAGCGGGAGGCCGAAACCGCTATGCGCGCTCCACCCTTGCGAAACGAGATCGCCGTTCTGGCGGCCAGCCTCGACGGCAAGGAAATGCAGACCCATTACGCCTGCCGACACCGCCAGCAGCGCTGCTACACTGGCTGCCTCGCGCCATCGCCGCGCGGCCAGCGCAACTGCCAGCCAGACCAGCACGAAAGAGGCTGCCAGTTCGCGCACCGCCAAAGCCGCGCCTGCGGCCAGCAATGCGGGCCACCAGCGTTCCGGACGATAAAGCAGCAGCGAAAGCGTCAGCAGCAGGCCGGCGATAAAATCATGATCATACCCCGCCAACGGCGACAGGGCCGCCCCTCCACCGAGAATCAGCAAAAGGCTCGCTGCAAGCCGCTCGGTCAGGGTGGCGAAAGGGACGGCGCGACCGTTCAACACCGCAAGGCCCACCGCCGCCACCATGATCGCGAGCACGCGCACACCGCTCGCCCCGACAACCGCTTGCACCCATGCCAGCGTCGGCAGGCGCACTGCGACGAAAGGCCGGGTCGGATAGTTGCTGGCGCGCTGTTCGGCGAGGGCGGCGGCGTAATAGCCCTCGCCCCCTGCCACACGCGCGTGGATGCGGGCATAGAGCGCCATGTCGCCCCCGGCTCTTGTGGGCAAGGATGGTGCAGCAACAGCGGGCGAGCCGACAGGCAGACGCGGGGTCTCGCCTGCGGAGGGTAATGCCAGCACGCTCGTTATCATCGCCGCAGCCAGCAGCGCCAGGATCAGCGCCGCCGCCCAGCGCGGCAGAAACGGAAACGGGCGGCCCAGCGCCTCCCAGCGGTCGAGCCAGCCGGAGGCGGGGATCATCCGATCCAGCCGAGCGCCATTGCCCCCCACACCGCGCCCGCCCCGGCCAGCCCGGCCACGATGTAGCCCAACCACCCGCGCCCCTCACGCTTGTCGGTGATGAGCGGGATTTCCGGCAACGGCGGCGGTTCGGGCGCGCCGCCCTTGGGCGGGAACATCTCCTCGACCCGGCGGATCAGGCCCGGCAGGCGCAACAGGGTTTCGGCATCCTGCTTCAGCCGGTCCGCCAGCGCCGCTTCCGGCCCCAGCTCGTCCCGGATCCAGCTGCGCACATAGGGCGCGGCGGTGTCCCACATGTTGATATCGGGATTGAGCTGCGTGGCGATGCCTTCGACCATCACCATGGTCTTTTGCAGCAGCAGCAGGTGCGGCTGGGTCTGCATGTCGAAATCGCGGGTAATCGCGAACAGCCCGTCGAGCATCTGGCCGACAGAGAGTTCCTTCACCGGCTTGCCGCGCATCGGCTCGCCGACCGCGCGCAGGGCCGTCGCGAATTCACCGACCGAGTGGTAGGAGGGCACATATTGCGCCTCGAAATGGATTTCGGCGACGCGCTGGTAATTGCCGGTAGTGAGGCCGTAGAGGATTTCCGCGAGCCACTGCCGCGCGCGCCGATCGATCCGGCCCATGATCCCGAAATCGATCGCGACGATCGTGCCGTCATCCTCCACGAACAGGTTGCCCTGATGCATGTCGGCATGGAAGAATCCGGCGCTGATCGCCTGGGTGAGGAAGCTGATGACGAGGCGTTCGGACAGTGAGGCGAAATCATGTCCCCGCGCCCGCAGTTCATCGACGCGGCTGATCTTGACTGCCGGGATGCGATAGCCCGGCACACCTGCCATCTGTTCGGCGAGTTCACTGGCCGAGGCGGCCTCGCGCCGCAGATCGAGCTCGGAATTGGTCCAGCGCTTGAAGTTGGCGATGGTGAGGCGGGGACGCAGGCGCGAGAACTCCCCGCCCATCGCTTCGACATGGGCAGCGGCCCATTCATAGGTGGTGATGTCCCGCGCGAATTTCTCGCGGATGCCGGGGCGCAGCACCTTGATCGCGACCTTGCGCCCATCGGTGGTGATGCCTTTGTGCACCTGCGCGATCGAGGCAGCGCCGACAGGGTTGGGGTCAACCTCGGCAAACAGCTTCTCGACCGGCTGTCCGAAGCTCGATTCAATCGCCGCCTTGATCTGCGCAAACGGCACTGGCGGCAAGCTGTCCTGCAGGCTCAGGAGATTGTTCGCCGCTTCCTCGCCCACCAGATCGGGACGGGTGGCGAGGCTTTGGCCCAGCTTGATCGCCGCCGGGCCGATGGCGCGGAAAGCACCCGCGTAGTCACGCGGGCCATTCTTGCCCGTGAGCGTGGCGAGCCGCGCGAGGCGCACGAGCTGGCGTAGGGCGGCAGGCGCGTTGGGATCATTCTCGATCCCCACCAGCGCGCGGCGGCGCGCCAGCGTCACGCCCCAGCGGGCGAGGCGGATCAGGTGAACGGCAGAGGAGGTCACGCGGCTAGATCTTCCACCCCGAATGGATCGCCACCAGCCCGCCCATGATCGGTTCGACCTTGGTGTTGGCGAAACCGGCAGCGCGGATCATCTGTTCGAAGGCGGGCATCGGGGGGAACTTGCGGATCGACTCGGCGAGATAGCGATAGGAATCCGCGTCCCCCGCAATCGCCTGCCCCATGCGCGGCAGGAGGTGTTCGGAGTAGATGTCGTAAGCCTCTCTCAGCCCCGACCATTCGACGGTCGAGAATTCGAGGCAGAAGAACCGCCCGCCGGGACGCAGCACCCGCAGCGCCTCGGACAAGGCACGGTCGATGTGGGTGACGTTCCGGATGCCGAAAGCGATGGTGTAGGCATCGAAGCTGTTGCTGGCGAAGCTCACGCTTTCCGCATTCTGGCAGGTGAAGACGAGGCTGCCGTCCTCCTCGCTGAACCCGCGTTCGAGCGCGCGCTCGGCGCCAACGTCGAGCATGTCCTGATTGATGTCGGCAACCGTGATATGCGCGCCCCTCGCCGCCATGCGGAAGGCGATGTCGCCGGTGCCGCCGGCCATGTCGAGGATCTGCTCGCCCGGCTGCGGCTTGACCCGCTTGACGAAGCGGTCCTTCCACAAGCGGTGCATCCCGCCCGACATGGCATCGTTCATGATGTCGTACTTGCGGGCGACGCTGGAGAAGACCTCGCCGACCTTGCGGGTCTTTTCCTGCGGGGAGACCTGCTGGTAGCCGAACGAGACGGTTTCGTCAGTGCTTTCACTCATGCCGCGTTCCCTAGAGGGAATTGCTGCGAAGGCAAAGAGTGATACAGGCTCAACCCCATGCCTGAATTACCCGAAGTCGAAACCACCGTGCGCGGCCTCGCGCGCTTCCTTGAAGGCAAGCGGATCACGCGCGTCACGCTGAACCGGCCCGATCTGCGCCGTCCCTTCCCCGCCGATCTGGTGCAGGTGATGACCGGGGCGACCGTCACGGCGCTGTCGCGCCGCGCAAAGTATGGGATGATGCATCTCGACCGCGGGGCGACGATGATCTTCCACCTCGGCATGAGCGGGCGCTGGCGGATCGATCCGGAGGTGCCCGACACCCATGATCACCTGCTTCTGGAAACCGCCAGCCACCGCTTTGCCTTGTGCGATCCGCGCCGCTTCGGCTCGGTCGATCTGGTGGAGACCGGCGCACTGGATCACTGGCCGCAATTCGCAGCCCTCGGCCCGGAGCCGCTCGGCCCGGGGCTGACAGCGGCGCATCTGAAGGTGGCGCTGGCGGGCAAGACGCAATCGATCAAGCTCTGCCTGCTCGATCAGCGGATCGTGGCGGGCCTCGGCAATATCTATGTGTGCGAAGCGCTGTGGCGGGCCGGGATCCGGCCGACCAAGCCCGCGGGCAAGGTAACGGGCCCGCAGCTTGCCCGGCTGGTGCCCGCCATCGTCGCCGTGCTCGAAGCCTCGATCCGCGACGGCGGCTCCACCTTGCGCGACTATGCCCGGCCCGATGGCGAGCTGGGCTATTTCGCCAGCAGCTTCGATGTCTATGGTCGGACGGACGAACCCTGCCGCCGCGACGATGGCGGCATCATCCAGCGCATCGCGCAGGGCGGGCGCAGCACATGGTATTGCCCGATCTGCCAGAAGTAACCCCGCGCCACGCCGCCATTTCAGGGAATCGTTGACCTCAGGGGCAGTTCTGACTATGCGCGCTGCTTTCCGGCGGTAGGGCCATGCGTCCGCTCGCCCGTTTTCGAGCAAACCGTCACCAATTCCTCGGCCGCCCCGTGCGGCCTGAACCAAACGCGAGACAGACACGAATTATGGCCAATACGCCGCAAGCCAAGAAGCGCATCCGTCGCAACACCGCCCGTGCCGAAATCAACGGCGCTCGCATCAGCCGCATCCGCAGCTTCATCAAGAAGGTCGAATCGGCCTGCGAAGCGGGCGACAAGGAAGCGGCTGCTGCTGCGCTCAAGGCGGCCCAGCCGGAAATGGCCCGCGGCGTTGCGCGCGGCGTGCTGCACAAGAACACTGTGGCCCGCAAGCTCTCGCGCCTGACGCGCCGAGTCGCCACACTCTGATCCGATTCGTCACGATCTTCTGAGCCATTTAGCAGGCAGGTTCGGGAGGTTTCGGGGCTGTAAGCAGACGCAGGACCGCGCTCATCGAGCGCGGTCCTTTTCGTTTGCGACAAATGCGACAATCCGGCCCGGCACAAATGTCAGGATTCACCGCGATTCGCTCGATCTTTACCCTATTTTTCTATGTTTTACAGAAACTTGAACGCAAGCCTGCGGGGTAGAGCCGAGTCAACAGGATTATTTCACTTTTTTTAAAAGTCCGCGCTTGCGCAACGCTGCGATGCGTTCTTTACATGAACTCCACCCGGCGCGGGACAGCCCGGGTGCTTTTACAACTTGGCCGACAGGGGGGTCCTAGGGATTACGTTCCCGGGGGAGGGAAAGGCTGCGCCTGTCGCAATGAATTGGAACGTGTCTGCGAGCTTGGACGGCTCGACAGGCCAAGCTTGAATTGGGGATGAGCTTGTGCACAGGACTTACAAGGCGCGGACGAATGGTCGCCAAGCCGATGAACATCTGATGGAAGATGCCGATGCTGTAAATCTTGCCGCTGATTGGGCCGATATCAGTCAAGGCCTGCGCAAGGATCTGGGTCACCAGTTGCACAGCCAATGGATCAAGCCGATCCAGCTTGGCGCACTGAACCCGGATACCGGCACGCTGGATCTTTACCTTCCTACCGAATTCTCGGCCAACTGGGTGCGTGACCGCTTCCACGACCGCCTCCAGCTCGCATGGAGCATTGCGCGGAGCGAAGTGCGCCAGGTCAACATCGTGGTCCACCCCGGGCGCCGCCAGCTGCCCGATCTGAGGCTCGATGACGGCCGCCGCCCCGCCAATGATGGCGCGAGCGCGATCGCCATGGCCGCCGGCGCGATGGGCGATGCCACCTTCACATCCTCGGTGGGCCTCGACCCGTCGCTCACCTTTGCCGCCTTCGTGACAGGCGAGGCAAACATTCTCGCCTGCAACGCCGCGCAACGCATGGCCGCGCTGGAACAGCCACAGTTCTCGCCGCTTTACCTCAAGGCTGCGACCGGACAGGGCAAGACCCATCTGCTGCACGCCATTGGCCATGCCTATCTGCAGGCCCACCCGCGGGCGCGAATCTTCTACTGTTCGGCTGAGCGCTTCATGGTCGAATTCGTACAGGCGCTGAAGTCGAGCCAGACGATCGAATTCAAGGCGCGGCTGCGCAGCTTCGATCTGCTGCTGGTCGACGATATCCAGTTCATCATCGGCAAGGCCAGCGCGCAGGAAGAACTGCTCTATACCATCGATGCGCTGCTGGCCGAAGGCAAGCGGCTGGTGTTCGCCGCCGACCGCGCCCCGCAGGCGCTGGACGGGGTAGAACCGCGCCTGCTCAGCCGCCTGTCGATGGGGCTGGTGGCGGATATCCAGCCCGCCGATATCGAGCTGCGCAAGAAGATCCTCGTCTCCAAGCTGGTGCGCTTTGCCCCGCTATCGGTGCCCGAGGACGTGGTCGATTTCCTCGCCCGCACGATCACCCGCAACATCCGCGAGCTGGTGGGCGGGCTGAACAAGCTGATCGCCTATGCCCAGCTGACCGGGCAGGACGTGTCCTTGCAGCTGGCCGAGGAACAGCTGACCGATATCCTCAGCGCCAACCGCCGCCGGATCACCATCGACGAGATCCAGCGCACGGTGTGCCAGTTCTACCGCATCGACCGGTCCGAAATGAGCAGCAAGCGCCGCGCCCGCGCGGTGGTGCGGCCGCGGCAGGTGGCGATGTATCTGTCCAAGGTGCTCACCCCGCGCAGCTATCCCGAGATCGGCCGCAAGTTCGGCGGGCGCGACCATTCCACCGTGATCCACGCGGTGCGCCTGATCGAAGACCTGCGCCAGCGCGATGCCGATATGGACGGTGATGTGCGCAGCCTGCTGCGACAGC
>RDXA01000037.1 GCA_004292705.1 Sphingomonadales bacterium
CCTCCCGCTTGCGGGAGGGGCTGGGGGTGGGCCTATCGTGAGGCTCGCTGCGCTCGTTCCCACCCCTAGCCCCTCCCGCAAGCGGGAGGGGGACCACATTGCTCGGCACCGTGATGGTGAATGCCGCCTCCAGATCATCCGGCGGCAGCAGAATCAGCTGCACCCCCTCACTATGCTCCGCGAGCATCATCAGCGTGATCTGGCACACCCCCTTGTCTTGCCATGCCCCGTCCGGCGTCTGCATCCGTCCGGCGCTGATCAAGCGGCACAACCGGCCATATGCAGCGCGGTCTTCGGGATAGGCTAGGAAGACGAGGCCCTCTACCGTCTCGATCCGGCAGCCGATCACGGGGCGCAGTTTGAGCGTCTTCGCCTCGGTGTGCAGCCGCACCACACCCGCCATCGAGTTCACATCGGCGATCCCCAGCGCGTCATAGCCCTGCGCGTGGGCGGTCAGCACCAGATCGACCGCGTCCGAGGCGCCGCGCAGGAAGCTGAAGCAGCTTGCCACCCCCAATTCGACGAAGGGCGCCCGCTGAGGGGCGGCGATCCCCTCGGGATCGACCTGCAAGGTGCGCTTGTCGGGGGTGAGCGGGGCGTCAGGCATCTAAATCCTCCCCCGCCGGGGGAGGATCATGGTGCCATCTCCTCCATCCGCTCCCGCACCAGCGCCAGATCCGCCGCAAAGCGCGCCGCCTGTTCCGCCTGCGCATCCCCTTCGAGCCTGAGCAGATAGGACGGATGAACCGTCACCCACAGCTCCGCACTGTCGTCGAGCATGATCGCCCGCCCTCGCTCGCGGGTGACGCTGACTGTGCGGCCCAGCAGCCCACGCGCCGCGCTTGCCCCCAGCGCCAGCACGATCCGGGGCTTCACCAGCGCACGCTCGGCTTCGAGCCACCAGCGGCAGGTGTCGATCTCCCTAGCGGTGGGCGACTGGTGCAGGCGATGCTTGCCTTTCCATGCGAATTTGAAGTGCTTGACCGCATTGGTGACATAGGCTGCACGCCGATCAATCCCGGCGCGGACGAGATGCTGATCCAGCAATTGCCCTGCCGGGCCGACAAAGGGGCGCCCGGCAGCATCCTCCTGATCGCCCGGCTGCTCGCCAACGATCATCAGAGCGGCCCCCGCCGCACCCTCCCCCGCCACCGCGCGGGTGCCGCA
>RDXA01000038.1 GCA_004292705.1 Sphingomonadales bacterium
GGGGTTTTCGTGACATCAGACTAACCGCGGCGCAGGCGGGTGTGAGCGAGCCGCTGTACGAGACCCGGTGCAAACCCGGGTCTTGCGGGTTTGCCGCTGCCCCGCCCGCGATGCACACACCGCCAAAGCACGCTCCAGGAGGACTTCTCGATCATGCAACACCAGTTCCACCCCACCGTTCTGCGCGAATACGACATCCGCGGGGTGATCGGCGAAACGCTGGGCGCGGATGATGCGCGCGCGATCGGCCGCGCCTTCGGGACGCTGCTGCGCGAGGCGGGCGGCAAGACCGTGGCGGTGGGCTATGATGGGCGGGTCAGTTCTCCGATGCTCGAGCACGCGCTGGTCGAAGGCCTGACCGCGAGCGGCTGCGATGTGGTGCGCATCGGCATGAGCGCCACCCCGATGCTCTATTACGCGGAAGCCTCAGATGAGCAGGTGGATGGCGGCATTCAGATAACTGGCAGCCACAATCCCCCCAATTACAATGGCTTCAAGATGGTATTTCTGGGGCGCCCGTTCTTCGGCGCCGATATCCAGAAGCTCGGGAAACTGGCAGCAGACGGGGCGTTCGCCAGCGGCACCGGCAGCGTGACCTCGCGCGACATCCTTGGCGAGTATGTCGAGCGCCTGCTCGAGGGCCTCGCTGGGATCGATCCCGGCAAGCTCGAAACCCTGCGCGTCGGCTGGGACGCCGGCAACGGCGCCGCCGGTCCCGCGCTCGAAGCGCTGGCTGCCCGGCTGCCGGGGGAACACCACTTGCTCTTTACCGAAGTTGACGGACATTTTCCCAACCACCATCCTGATCCGACTGTCGAGGCCAACCTGACCGATCTTCGCGCGCTCGTCGCCGAGAAGAACCTCGATTTCGGAGTGGCTTTCGACGGCGATGGCGACCGGATCGGCGCGATCGACGGCACCGGGCGGGTGATCTGGGGCGACCAGCTGCTGATGATCTATGCCGAAGACGTGCTGAAAACCCGCCCCGGCGCGACGGTCATCGCCGATGTGAAGGCGAGCCGCGCGCTGTTTGATCGCGTGGCGGAGCTCGGCGGCACGCCGCTGATGTGGAAGACCGGCCACTCGCTCATAAAGTCCAAAATGAAGGAGACTGGCGCGCCGCTGGCGGGCGAAATGAGCGGCCACGTGTTCTTCGCCGACGAATAT
>RDXA01000187.1 GCA_004292705.1 Sphingomonadales bacterium
CCGGTTGCCTTGCAGAACCGCCACCCGGGTTTCTTCCGGGTGGCGCGCATCGATAAGCATGCGCGTTGCCATTGAATAGTCTCCATGCGCCCGGCCTTGTCCGCGAACGGACATGAAGGGGGCGCGCATTATGTGGTGAACCGGCAAGCCATGGAGCCATGCCGGAAGGGGTAATCGCGCTTTGGCCGAAACGGGCGGTGAGCGCGAAGCTCGTGTCTGCAGCATCAGACGTGCGGCCAATTGCCGCTTGCCAGCCCGCGACGGCACGGACGCGAGAAACGCGCATCGTGCTGGTCTGCCGGGAAGAACCTTCTGTCACTGCATCAACCTGTACTGACCGGGGAGCGGAAAAATTTGAGATGCCCCGGTGCAAGAGGCGGGCAAGTCGGGCGTATTGCGCCGTGATGCCACCTCTCTGCCACTATCGCTAGCACTGTGGGGCAAACCCCGCAACTCTATTGCGTTTCCTTTGCGCAAGAACGTAAGCCGCAGCGGCAATGAGTTTTCGCAGCCTCCTGTTGATCCTTGTGCTGGCCCCAGTTGTGCTGCTGGGCGGAGCGGCAGCGTTGGACATGCGGATTCCGGTCCCGCAATGGGGGCGCGATTACGTGCTGCGCTTCGTGCTCGATGAAGACAAGGCGCCGCTTGAATTGCCGCCGATCGCCGGGCCCGATGATCCCTCGCGCCCGCTGGTGGTCATCGATGCCGGTCACGGTGGCCGCGATCCGGGCGCGATCGGCAGCGATGCCGAGGGACGCCAGTTTCAGGAAAAGGATATCACCCTTGCCATTGCCCTGGCGCTGCGCGACGAGTTGCTGCGGCAGGGCGGGATCCGTGTGGCGCTGACCCGCGCTGAAGACCGCATTGTTCCCCTCCCGCACCGGCCGGAGATCGCCCGCCTTTTGGACGCCGACCTGTTTATCTCGATCCATGCCGATTCCGGCGGGACCCGGGACGATGTCAGCGGGGCAAGCATCTACACGCTGTCCGACGAAGCCTCGAGCGAGGCGGCGGCGCGCTTTGCCGCGCGCGAAAACAATGCCGACCGGTTGAACGGCATCACCATAGACGGGCAGAGCGCGGCGGTAAGCTCGATCCTCGTCGAGCTGTCGCAGCAACGCACACAGGAAGACGCGCTGGCCTTTGCCGGGCTGGTACTGCGCGAGGGCGAGCGCGAACTTGCCTTTGTCCCGCAGCCGCGCCGTGCGGCGGCGCTTGCCGTGCTGCGGGCACCGGATGTACCGTCGGTGCTGTTCGAAAGCGGCTTTGTCACCAACCTCTCCGATCGCGCGCGGCTCACGACCCGTGCGGGCAGGGCACAATATGCCGGGGTGCTGGCACGCGCGATCCGCGTTTACTTCGCGCGCCGCAGCGCGGCAGCACCAAGCGGCGGATAGGCTCGCAAACCGGCTAGCCTTGCCCAAGCCCTGCGTGCTAGTTGCCCCCCGTCAATGACGAAACCTGCCGTGCCTTCCGACCAGCTGACGAACTGGGCCTACTTCCGCTATCGCTTGAACCGCGATGTAGGGGGGGCGCTGGGATGGTTTCGTTCGCGTTGGCGCGAGAGCCGGTTGTTCAAGCTGGTGGCGATCGCTTTCGGTGTTTTCGTCGCCTTGTGGATCGCGGTCTTTGTCTGGTTGGCAAGCGACCTGCCCGAGGCCGAGGCGCTGCTGACCTATGAAACGCCGCTGCCCACGGTGGTGCGCGCCTATGATGGCGAAATCGTCCATTCCTATGCCCGCGAGCGCCGGGTGCAGTTGCAATATGCCGATTTCCCCGAACGGCTGATCGAGTCCTATCTCGCGGCGGAGGACAAGACCTTCTTCAGCCACGGCGGTGTCGATTTTCTGGGCACGGCCAATGCGGTGCTCGATTATGCCACCAAGTTCGGCTCGGGTGAGCGCGCTGTGGGCGGGTCGACCATCACCCAGCAAGTTGCCAAGAACCTGCTGCTGGGCGACGAGTATTCGGTCACCCGCAAGCTCAAGGAAATGATCCTCGCCGGTCGGATCGAGCAGGTGCTCACCAAGCAGGAAATCCTTGAGCTTTACCTCAACGAAATTCCGCTGGGGCGTCGATCTTTCGGCGTGCAGGCGGCGGCGCGGGCCTATTTCGATAAGGATGTCGATAATCTCGAACTGCACGAGATGGCTTTTCTCGCGATCCTGCCCAAGGCGCCCGAGCGCTATGGCCGCAACGGCCAGGAGCAGGCGGCGCTGGAACGGCGCAACTTCGTTCTTGGGCAAATGGAGGCCAACGGGTTTATCTCTGGATCGGAGCGGCGGGCGGCAGCGGCACAGCCTTTGGGCCTTGCCACCCAGCGCCGCGAGCGCAGCATCGATGCGGGCTATTTCCTCGAAGAAGTCCGCCGCGAACTGATCGACCGCTTTGGCGAGACGGCCGAGGATGGGCCGAATTCGGTCTATGCTGGCGGTCTCTGGGTTCGCACATCGCTCGACCCGCAGATGCAGTTGGCTGCCCGCGATGCCTTGCGGGAGGGGTTGCTGCGCTACCACGGCGGGCGGGCATGGGCAGGGCCGATCGCCACAATCGACGTGAGCGATGGCAACTGGGCCAGCCAGCTGCAAAGCTCGCCGCTGGGGATCAGCTTCAAGGACTGGCGCGTGGGCGTCGTCACCAGCCGATCAGGTGCCTCGGCGCGGATCGGCTTTGCCGATGGCAAGGAGGCCCCGCTCAGCGGGCTGCCCAATGCCTTGAAGGCAGGCGATGTGATCGCAGCGAGTCCTTCGGGCTCGGGTTGGCAGGTCCGCACCATTCCTGAAGCGCAAGGCGCGCTGGTGGTTGAGAGCGCACAGACGGGGCGGGTGCTGGCCATGCAGGGCGGGTTCGATCACCGCCTGTCGGATTTCAACCGTGCGACCCAGGCGATGCGTCAGCCGGGTTCAACCATCAAGCCGTTCGTCTATGCCGCCGGTCTCGATACCGGAATGACACCCTCGACCCAGATCGATAACAACCGCTTCTGTTATTATCAGGGCGCAGGCCTCGGCGAGAAGTGTATTCGCGGTGGCAGTGGCGGCCAGTTTCCGATGCGCTACGGCCTTGAACAGTCGCAGAACATCATGACCGTTCAGATCGGCATGACGGCGGGCATGAGCAATGTCGTGCAGGGGATCGAAAAGCTCGGGATCGGCAAGTTCCCGGCCTACCCCTCGACTGCGCTCGGCGCTGGCGAGACGACGCTGGTGAAGATGGTTGCCGCCTATGGTGCGCTTGCCAATCACGGCCGGCTCAACCCTCCGACAGTGATCGATTATGTCCAGGACCGGCGTGGCAAGGTGCTGTGGCGGGCCGATAATCGCGATTGCCGGGCGTGCAACATGGCCAAGTGGGACGGCAAGCCGATGCCGCGCTTCGGAATCAAGGGCGCGCAGGCGATGGACGCGCGCACGGCCTTTCAGGTGATGCACATGCTGCGCGGCGCGGTTAGCCGCGGCACAGCGACGGTACTCAATCCGCTCGGCTTGCCGCTGTTCGGCAAGACCGGCACCACCACGGGTCCCAAGGACGTATGGTTTATCGGGGGTACCCAACAGATTATCGCAGGGGCCTATGTCGGCTTTGACCAACCGCGCAACATGGGCGGCTATGCCTATGGCGGCACGATCTCTGCGCCGATCATCAAGAGCCTGATCGAAAAGACCAAGCCCAAGTGGTCTGATCTCCCCGCCGTAGCCCCCGCGGGGGTGCGTATGGTTCGGGTTGATCGGCGTTCGGGCAAGCGTGTGTTCGATGGCTGGCCGACGGATGATCCCAAATCGGCGATCATCTGGGAAGCGTTCAAGCCCGATACCGAGCCGGAGCGCTACACGCGACAGGATGCTATTTCTGCCAAGCGCAACGAAATTCTGGCCCTGATCCGCGCCGGCCGGCAGAATGCCGAGAGCGCGGTGGTTGATGCGCCGATCGAAGAAGCGGTCGAATTCGTTGAAGAAGGCGGGATTGACTAGGCAAGGCAGGAACCGGTCGTGGGGCTGGTGGGTTGAGCGACTATGACACTCTTGTTCCCACGCTCGCTCGCCGCGCTTGCCCTGATGGGCATCGCCTCCACCACCATGCCCAGTGCCTTGGCCGAATTGCCCAAGGGCACCAAGGCGCCTGCGTTCTCGACCACCGCTGCACTTGCGGGAGACGAGTTCGGCTTCAATCTCGCGACCGCGTTGGCGAAAGGGCCGGTGGTCCTTTATTTCTACCCCAAGGCCTTCACCCAAGGCTGCACATTGGAAGCCAATGCCTTTGCTGCAGCGATGCCGCAGTTCAAGGCCGCCGGTGCCAGTGTCATCGGCATGTCGGGCGACGACATTGCCACGCTCAAGCGCTTCAGCCGCGAAGAGTGCCGGGATGCGTTTCCGGTGGGGGTCGCATCGGCCAAGATCATCAGCGCCTATGACGTGGCGATGGGCAACTCGGGGCTTTCCACCCGCACCTCCTACGTCATCGCCCGTGATGGTCGGATTGTTGCTGTGCATTCCGACGCCGATTATCGGGGTCACGTCGCAAAGACGCTTGCCGCAGTGCGTGCTTTGAAGAAGTAGCGGGGCAGGCCGGGCGCTTTACAATCGCGCCGCCGACGCTAAGCGGTTGCCCCTTGTTTGCTTCACGTCGCGAAGGATCACTCATGCGGGCCGAGGCCCTGGCCTATATCAACCGGATCGATGCGGCATTGGCGCTGGTGCGTCTGTCGCTCGACTGGGAGCGCGCGTTGCGCCGGCTCGAAGAGCTCAACGCACGGGTGCAGGACCCGAACCTCTGGGACAATCCCAAGCAGGCGCAGGCGATCAGCCGCGAGCAGAAGAC
>RDXA01000188.1 GCA_004292705.1 Sphingomonadales bacterium
ACCGGACAGATCGCGAAGCATTGGCGGGCCTGGGCGATCAAGGGCTTTTTCGGCGCCTTCATGATCTCTATCCTGCCGCCGGGCTTCGCTCAGGTGGTTGACGCTGACCCTGCGCAACTGATTGGCAACCCGGTTGAATTCGTCATGCTGCTGGTGACGTTGCTGTTCGTCATCGATGTGCAGATCGGAACGGTGGGTTATCTGCTGACGGCCCGACCGCTCGATTCGCACATCCGTTCCGGCAACCCCTTCCTCGCCGGCTGGCTTGCCGCACTGCTGTGCTATCCGCCGTTCGTATGGGGGCTTATCGGCCCCAATAATCAGGTGCTCAGCTATGAATATGCCACGCCAGGCTGGGCGCACTGGTTTTCCGCACACCCCGCGCTGCTCTGGGCCTGGGGCGCGCTTCTGGTTTTTCTGACGGG
Organism: Sphingomonadales bacterium; assembly: GCA_004292705.1. Taxonomy (GTDB): domain Bacteria; phylum Pseudomonadota; class Alphaproteobacteria; order Sphingomonadales; family Sphingomonadaceae; genus Erythrobacter. The sequence continues at coordinate 426 of RDXA01000188.1, forward strand.
CATCTACGCATGGGCGACGGTGGTGTTCGGAATCCGCTTTTCAAACCTCACCTATCGCGGCGTGGTCACGCATGGGCCTTACCGCTTCACACGGCACCCGGCCTACTTGTCCAAGAACCTGTTCTGGTGGGCTTCGGTCTTGCCCTTTCTTGTCACCAACGCGTCGCTGGTCGATGCGCTGCGCAACAGCATTTTCCTGTTGGCGGTGAACGGGATCTATTATTGGCGGGCACGCACGGAGGAAGCGCATCTGCTGGCCGAAGATGCCAAATACCGCGACTATCACGCATGGATGGAAAAGCACGGGTTTGTCACCGCGCGGCTGACCCGGCTGAAGCGGTTGATCGCCGGTGGCAGTGCACCCCGTGCAGGAGAGGCGCAGGCCTACCCCGCCGAATAGGCGCTCACATCACGGGCGCGCCGTCATCGGCGTGGTACTTCATCGCTTCGACGACGGTGAAATCGAGCCCCGCAATCGCTGCACCAAAGGCGGCCATGTGCGGCGTGGCGAAATGCGCGGCGAGCGCGGCTTCGTCCGTCCACTTCTCGACAATGTGGATCACGCCGGGTTCGAGCATGTCCTGCGTGAAGGCATAGGCGATGCACCCTTCCTCGGCATTCGAGGCGGCGACCATATTGGCAATGGCCGCAGCGGCCGCCGCCATTGCTCCGGCCCCCACCTTGGCTTTGGCCAGCACGATCAGCATGGTGTTCTCCCTTAGAAGGATTGTTCGTAGACGCGGGTGATGTCGCCGTTCCACTCACCGTGATAGGCATCGAGCAGGCGCTGCGCGGGCACCTTGCCGCTGGCGACAATCTCGTCGAGCGTTTCGAGATAGCCGGTCTCGTTGTCGCCCGCCGCATTGAGCCGCGCGCGGGCTGCCAGGCCCTTGTGGGCGATAGCCAGCGCCTCACGCCCGATATCGCGCAAGGTGCCGCCGCCGGGGACGGGGGAATCGAGCGCCAGCCGGGGCGCATTGCTGCGCAGCGCCTCGCGCTCTTCCATCGTCCAGCCCTTGACCAGATCCCACGCCGCATCGAGCGCGCCCTGATCGTAGAGCAGCCCGACCCAGAAGGCGGGGAGCGCGCAGATCCGACTCCACGGGCCCCCGTCCGCGCCGCGCATTTCGAGGAAGCTTTTCAGGCGCACTTCGGGGAAGGCGGTGGAAAGGTGGTCCCACCAGTCACTCTGCGTCGGGCGCTCGCCCGGCAGGACCGACAGCTTGCCGTCGAGGAAGTCGCGGAAGCTGAGACCCGCCGCGTCGATATACTTGCCGTCGCGGAACACGAAATACATCGGCACGTCGAGCATGTAACGCGCCCAGCGCTCGTAACCGAAGCCGTCCTCGAACACGAACGGCAGCATGCCCGTGCGCGCCGGATCGGTGTCTGACCAGATGTGCGAACGGTAGGAGAGGTAGCCGTTGGGCTTGCCCTCGGTGAAGGGCGAATTGGCGAACAGCGCGGTCGCCAGCGGTTGCAGCGCGAGGCCGACGCGGAACTTCTTCACCATATCGGCCTCTGACTGATAGTCGAGATTAACCTGAATGGTGCAAGTCCGCAGCATCATGTCGAGGCCCATCGTGCCGACGCGCGGCATGTGGCGCAGCATGATGTCATAGCGGCCCTTGGGCATGATCGGCAGTTCTTCGCGGGTCTTGTCGGGCCACATGCCGAGGCCGAGGTAGCCGACACCGCACTTCTCGCCCACGTCCTTGACCTGTGCTAGGTGCCGCCCGGTTTCCGCGCAGGTCTGGTGCAGGTTTTCAAGCGGCGCGCCTGACAGCTCCAGCTGGCCCGCCGGTTCAAGGCTGACCGCGCCATCCTCGCCCTTCAAGGCGATGACGTTGCCGCCTTCCTCGACCGGGCTCCACCCGAATTGCTCAAGTCCCTTGAGCAGATCGCGGATGCCACAGGGCTCGCCATAGGCAGGTGCGCGGAAGTCCGCGTGCTTGTAAACCAGCTTCTCGTGCTCGGTGCCGATCCGCCAGCGTTCGGGCGGCTTTTCGCCGCCGATCATCGGAATGACCAGCTGGTCGAAGCCTTCGATCACCGGATCGTCGGCAGTGGAAGCTTCGCGTGTGCTCATGGCAGGGCCCTCTCTGGCCGGTTGCTTTAGAAAACGGGTCTGCCGGTGGGAAGGCAAATTCGCGTTTGCCGGACTGAAGCCGAATTGTCTTGCCGGATTGTGACGGGGATAGCGCTTACCAGTCCCCGCTGCTCGCCATCCAGACGCTGAGCGCAGCAATGGCGGCGGTTTCGCCGCGCAGGATTCGGGGGCCTAGGCTGATCGGGCGGGCGGCGGGGTGAGCGCGGATCGCGGCCCGTTCTGCTTCGTCGAACCCGCCTTCGGGGCCGGTGAGGATCGCGGCGGAGCCTCCCGCGGCGGCAAAGGCGGCAGCGGCGGGCTCGCCGCCATTCTCGTCAGCGAAGAACAGCGCCCGGCCTTCGGGCCAACCTTGCAGCAGCGCATCGAGCTTCACCGGCTCGGCTAGTTCCGGAAGAGCAGTGCGGGCGCATTGCTCGGCGGCCTCGGTGGTGATCGCCCGGGCGCGTTCGAGGTTGAGCTTGTCGGCAACGCAGCGGCGGGTGATCATGGGCTGGATGCGCGCGGCACCCAGCTCGGTCACCTTTTCGAGGACAAGATCGAAGCGGTCTTTCTTGAGCAGCGCCGGGCACAGCCACAGATCGGGCACCGTTTCGCGCGGACGAAGCTGTTCGGACACGGTCACATCGACCCGGTGCTTGCCGACCTGTCCGACCCGCGCGGCCCATTCTCCGGTGATGTCGTCGCAAAGGATCACGATGTCGCCTTCGCGGCTCCGCATCACTTTGCCGAGGTAATGCGCCTGTTGGCCATCAAGCGCGAAGGTCCGGCCTTGGCCGAGCTCTTCGGAAACAAACAGGCGCGGAGCGCTTTTCGGAGGCCAGGCGGGCGTGGCGGGCATGGCTTTGCACTAGGCGCACGGGGCGCTAGGGAGCAAGCCATGTCCGCTCGCACTGTAAAGATTGGGGCACAATCCGGGATTGCCACCGTGTTCCTCCTGCTGGGCGGCTGGGCGCTGTTCGGGCCGTCGAGTGTGATCGAATTGGGCGTGACCGAGGCCTATCAGGACAACACCTTCCTCACCCGTTTTGCCCTTGCCTGCTTTGGCGCGCAGGCTGTGCTGTTTGGCCTGATGGTGCTGGCGGTGCGCTGGAGCGCGCGGGGGTTTGCAGTGTTTGCCGTCCTGCTGCTGCCGTTCTTCGGCTTCAACTACTGGTTCCATTACGAGGTGCCGGTGCTGACCTCGATCGGGATGCTCGACTTTGCCGGGAACGTGACGATGCTGGTGCTGGCCATCCTCGGCTGGCGAGCCGCGCGGGCAGCGGAGCGCGTATGAGCGAACAGGTCGTCCCCGACAGCGAACACCGCGGCCTCGTCGCGCGGTTGCCGCAGCTCCCGCGCGATCTTGCGCTGCTGGCGCGGTTCGACCGGCCGATTGGCTGGTGGCTGCTGTTCTGGCCCTGCGTCTTCGGGGTGTGGCTGGCGGGGGCGGGGGTGCAACTTGCCCTTCTCGGCTGGCTGCTGCTGGGCAGCATCGCCATGCGCGGGGCGGGGTGCGTGTACAACGACATCGTCGATGCCGATCTCGACCGCCAAGTTGCGCGCACCGCTCTGCGTCCCGTGGCGAGCGGGCGGGTGTCGAAGAAACTGGCCTGGGGCTGGTTGCTGGCGCTATGCCTGATCGGCCTCGTCGTCCTGCTGCAATTGCGCTGGCAGGCGCAGGCGGTTGCACTCGGCAGTCTGGCGCTGGTGGCGGCCTACCCCTTCATGAAGCGCATCACCTGGTGGCCGCAGGCGTGGCTGGGAATGGTGTTCAATTGGGGGCTGCTGGTCGGCTGGGCGGAGCTGCGCTGGGACAACTGGGATGCGCTTGCTGCGGTCTATGCCGGGTGCATCTGCTGGGTGATCGGTTACGACACGATCTACGCGCTGCAAGACCGCGAGGACGATGCGATGGTTGGCATCCGCTCATCCGCGCTGGCGATGGGCACGCGGGTGCAGGCGGGGATCGCGGGGTTCTATGCCGCCGCCATCGGCCTGTGGGGCCTCAGCTTCTGGCTTTACCGCTCCGATCCGCTTGCCTTGCTGGCGCTGCTGCCGGTGGCGGGGCATCTGGCGTGGCAAGTGGCGACGCTCGATAGCGATGATCCGATGAACCCGCTTGCCCGCTTCCGGTCAAATCGCTGGGCGGGGGCGCTGATGGCGGCCGCCTGCTTTGTGGTGGGGAACGCCTGATGTGCAACCTCTACCGCATGACGAAGCCCGCCAGCGAGGTCGCGGCATGGTTCGATGCCGTGGAGCAGTCAGGGGGCGCGAACT
>RDXA01000065.1 GCA_004292705.1 Sphingomonadales bacterium
TTGGCGTTGGCAGCGGTTTCGTCGGTTTTCGACAAGTTTGGCGACAAAACGGGCGGCTGCGTCACCGAGGCCGTTTGAACCGCTGTACAATTGTTGGCGTCGCGCACGGTACAGGTATAGGTGCCGGGGGCGAGGTTGTTTACCGTTGCGGAGGTTGCCCCGGTATTCCACAGGTAAGTATGCCCGGTGCCGCCATTCGGCACCGCCGTGATGCTGCAGGCGAACTATCAGGAATACCGCACGCGCGAGGGCGTGGTTGAACCCGGCACCCGCGCGCGGATGGCGGATGAATTCGTCGCCCTGCTCGAAGAGGAGTTCGAGGCCGGCAAGAGCTACAAGGCCAACGAGGCCGACTGGTTCGGCGGGCGCTGGAGCGGGCTTTCCAAGCCCGCCGACCCCGAAACCGCGCGCCGCTCTGTCGAGACTGCGATCGAGCCTAAGACCTTCGACGCACTGGGCCGCGTGCTCACCGAAGTCCCCGCCGATCTCGACATTCACAAGACCTTAGACCGCGTGCTCGCCGCCAAGCGCGAGATGTTTGCCACCGGCGAAGGTTTCGACTGGGCCACCGCCGAAGCGCTCGCCTTCGGCAGCCTCGTGATGGAAGGCTATGGCGTGCGCCTGTCCGGGCAGGATTCCGGACGCGGCACCTTCAGCCAGCGCCACGCGGTATGGGTCGACCAGACCACCGAGCGCAAGTACGTGCCGCTCTCGACCCTGCCCCACGGCAAGTTCGAGGTGCACGATTCTACGCTCTCCGAATATGGCGTGCTCGGCTTCGAATATGGCTTTGCCATGGCCGACCCCAAGTGTCTGGTGCTGTGGGAAGGCCAGTTCGGCGACTTCGCCAACGGCGCGCAGATCATGATCGACCAGTTCGTGGCATCGGGCGAGAGCAAGTGGCTGCGCGCCAACGGCCTCGTGATGCTGCTGCCGCACGGTTATGAAGGACAAGGCCCGGAGCACTCCTCGGCGCGTCTGGAACGCTTCCTTCAGCTGTGCGCCGACGACAATATGTGCGTGTGCAACATCACCACCCCGGCGAATTACTTCCATGTGCTACGCCGCCAGATGCTGCGGAGCTTCCGCAAGCCGCTCGTCATCATGAGCCCCAAGTCGCTGCTGCGCCACCCGATGGCGAAATCGAACCGCGATTCCTTC
>RDXA01000189.1 GCA_004292705.1 Sphingomonadales bacterium
TCGAAATCGTCAATCCCGAAGCAGCCGCCATTGCCCTGCCCGTGATCGAACCGATCGATCTTGACACCGCCATGGGTCAGGAAGAAGCGACGCCCGCCTTCACCATCTCGGGCGCAGCCACGCTGGCCTCCGATTACCGGTTCCGCGGCGTTTCGCAGACCGATGAGGGCATGGCCGTCCAGGGTGGCATCACCATTTCGCATTCGAGCGGCTTCTATGTCGGCGCGTGGGGATCGAACCTCGCGGGCTGGGGCACCTTCGGCGGCGCCAATATGGAGCTTGACCTGCTCGCCGGGTTCAAGTTCCCGGTCGGGGAAGGCACGCTCGATACCGGCCTCGTGTGGTACATGTATCCGAGCGGCGCGGACACCACCGACTTCGCCGAACTCTATGCCAAGCTCTCGGGCAGCGTCGGTCCGGTCTCGCTCACCGCAGGCGTCGCCTATGCGCCCTCGCAGGAAGCGCTTGGCCGGGTCTTCTTCACCGGTGCGCGGGCCGCAGCCGGCCTGCCCAACGATCCGGGCGACAAGGACGACAACCTCTACCTCTCGGGCGATGCGGTCTATGCCATCGCCGACACGCCGATCAGCCTCAAGGCCCACATCGGCTACTCGGACGGCAACCCCGGCCTTGGCCCGAACGGCACCAGCGTTGCGCCGACCGGCACCTATTTCGACTGGTCGCTGGGCGCCGATGTCGTTCCGGTCTCGGGCCTGACGCTGTCGGTTGCCTATGTCGATACCGATATCTCGGCCGCAGAAAGCGCCTACCTGCTTCCCAACTTCGCAACTCTGGCAGGCAATTCGATCGCCGACGCGACGGTGGTGCTCTCGATCACCGCCTCGTTCTGATCCGCCTCTGACATCGGCATGGGGCGCTCTGCCATAGCGGCGGAGCGCCCCTTTCCTTTTGCGCGCCGTGCCGATAGGTTTCGCTCCGCAACCCCAACAGGGGTGACGGGAGAGAAAGCATGAAGCGGATTTCGGTTCTGGCGGCAGCTGCCGCCGCGCTGGTGGTGGCCCCGGCGGGCGAGGCCGTGGCTGGCAAGCGCTATTCAGCCAGCATCACCCGCACCACTTACGGCATCCCGCATATCGAGGCGCGCGACTGGCGCGGAGTGGGCTACGGCGTCGCTTATGCCTACGCCGAGGACAATCTGTGCCTGCTGGCCGAGGAATTCGCGACCGTAGCGGGCGAGCGCTCGCTCCATTTCGGGCCGGAGGGCAAGGCCGTGCTCGGGTTCGAGCAGGTCGACAATCTTTCGTCCGATGTGTTCTTCCGTGCGGTGATCGACCTGCCAGCCCTGCGCGAAGGAGCCAAGACGCTGACCCCGCGCGCCAGGGACCTGATGGAAGGCTATGTCGCGGGCTATAACCGCTTCCTCAAGGATGCTGGCACCGAAGGCATTCCTGCCGAGTGCCGGGGGAAGGCGTGGGTGCGCCCGATCACCGCTGACGACATGCTGCGCCTCAACGAGAAGCAGATGCTGCTGGCAAGCTCGCTCAACCTCGCGCCCGCCATCGCCAACGCCGCGCCGCCGGGCAGCACCGCGCCCAAGGTTGCGATCACTCTGCCCGATCCGCGCGAACTGGGCATGGGCAGCAACGGCTGGGCCTTCGGCAGCGAAGTGACGGCTGGCGGGCGCGGCATGGTGATCGGCAATCCGCACTTCCCGTGGAAAGGCCCCAACCGGTTCTGGCAGATGCACGTCAAGGGGCCGGGCGGATATGAGGTGATGGGCGTGGGGCTGGCAGGCACGCCGATGCCGACGCTTGGCTTCAACCGCGATGTCGCCTGGACCCACACCGTCACCGCAGCGCGGCACTTCACACTTTACCAGCTCGCGCTCGATCCCGCCGATCCGACCCGCTACATGGTCGACGGCCAAAGCGTGCCGATGACCACGCAAACCGTCACCGTGCCGATGGCCGAGGGCGCGCCTTCCGTCACCCGCACGCTCTATTCTACCCGCTTCGGCCCGGTTTTCGTCGTGCCTTCACGCGGCATCAGCTGGAGCGCGCAAAGCGCCTTCGCGCTGAAGGACGCCAACCGCGGCAACCAGCGCGGGATCGAGGCCTGGCTGCGCATCGGCGAGGCAAAGTCCGTCGGCGAGATCAAGGCAGCAGTGAGCGAGACGCTCGGGATCCCCTGGGTCAACACCATCGCCGCTGATCGTCATGGCGATGCGCTTCATGCCGATGTCACGGCCGTGCCCAACGTCTCGGCTGAAAAGGCCAAGGCCTGCTCCACCCCGATCACAGGGCTGTTCAAGGAGCTGGCCATCCTGCTCGACGGGAGCAAGGCGGCTTGCGACTGGGATGTGGCCGATGCCACCTCCGCCCCCGGCCTGATGCCCGCGAGCGATCAGGCCGCGACGGTGGCAAAGACCTGGCTGACCAATTCCAACGACAGCTACTGGGTCAGCAACCCGGCGGTGCCGCACCGCGAACTGTCGCCGATCCTTGGCGACTACGCCACACCGCGGAGCCTGCGCACGCGCTCCAACTTCACCGAGACTGCGGCCTTGCTGGGAGCGGGCAAGGTCGATCATGCCCGCGCGCGCGCCTTCGCCTTTGCCAACAAGAGCCTTGCCGCCGACATGGTGCTGGACGAGATCGGCACCTTGTGCGCGGCTTCGTCAGGTTCGGCCGCCGCAACAGCGCGGGGCTGCGCGGCGCTGGCGGGCTGGGATCGCCGTTTCGAGGCATCGAGTCGGGGCGCGGCCCTGTTCCGCGCCTTCTGGGCAAGGGCTGGCCGCCTGCCCGGTCTGTGGGCCGTGCCCTTCGATCCCGCCGATCCGGTGACGACCCCGCGCGATCTCGCCACGGACAAGCTGGGCGACAAGTTGCTGACAGCTCTCGCCGAAGCGGTCGACGAGCTCGACAAGGCCGGAATCGCGCTCGAAGCGCCGTGGGGCGATGTTCAGCGCGTGATGGCGGGGAACGAGGCCATCCCGGTCCACGGCGGCCCCGGCACCGCAGGCGTGCTCAACTATCAGGATGCGCGCCCGGCCCCCTATGGCGGACTGATGCCGGTGCACGGGACGAGCTACATCCAGATCGTCGGCTTCGATGACAAGGGCCCGGTCGCCGACGCGATCCTGAGCTATTCGCAGTCGACCAACCCTGCCTCGCCCCACGCCACAGACCAGACCCGCGCCTATGCCGCCAAACAATGGCACCGCCTGCCCTTTGGCACGAAGGCAATCCGCGCCGCCGCCATCAGCAAGCCGAAGCGGATCTCGGAGTGAGCAGGGTAAAGTTCTGCCGCGAGGTCATGGGCCGGAGCTGAATGCGCCCACTTGCGGCGATGGTGGAGCGGGTGAAGGGAATCGAACCCTCGTCGTAAGCTTGGGAAGCTTCTGCTCTACCATTGAGCTACACCCGCGTGCCGCTGGGCGCTTGCCACGACTGGGCGCGGGTGGTCAATATGTGTTCGGTTGCGGCGGCGTTGTTTCCGATGCAACGGCGGGCGGGCGAAGTGGCGAAGGGTGCTGGCCCCGCGCTGATCCGCTCTGCACCACAGCCTAGTCCTCCAACCAGTGGCGCCAGGCAAACCACCCGATGACAACAACCCCGATCACGAGACAGAAAGCCACCACTCCCCAGAACGCCCAGGCGCTCTCAGCAAAGGGGATGCCTTCGACATTCATGCCCAGCAAGCCGGTGACGAAGGTTAGCGGCAGGAAGATGAAGGCGGTTACCGCGATCGCCAGACTCCGCTGATCGACCTTTTCGGCGCGCAGATCGGTGAGTTGTTCATGGAGCAGCGCGGCGCGCTCCCGCACGGCCTCCAGCTCTTCGGCCATCCGGGCGAAGCGGTCCGCCGCCTCGCGCAGGTGCATCTGATCGTCCTTGCTGATCCAGTCGAATTCGAGCTGCGCCATCGCGGTCAGGGCATCGCGGTCGGGCGCGACGAAGCGCCTGAGGACAATCGCCTGGGACCGCAGCCGGGCAATCTTGCGCCGCAGCGCGTAAATGTCGCCGCCGTCGAGCATTTCCTCGCAATTGTCGAGCTGGTCGCCGAGGTCGGCCACCTGCGGGTCAAGCTCGGTCGAGATCGCCTGCGCCAGCGATGCGACGAAATCGCCCCCGTCGGTCAGACGCCCGGCGCGCATTGCGGCTTCGACCTTGGCCAGCGCGGCAAGGCGGTGACGGCTAACCGACGTGACCCGCTGTCCTTCCACCCAGACGCGGATCGAGACGAGCCCGTCGCTGTCGGTCATCGTATCGGCGGCGGTGCCGCGCAGGTTGATCAGCGCGGCATCATCCACCTCGTCGCAGCGCGGGCGGGTTTCGCTGGCGAGCAGCGCGCCCGCCGCCATCGCAGGCACGTAGACGGGCAGGTCAGCGCGGTTCGCATGGGCCGCCCCTTCGGCATGGAGCCACACGAAGCCGGGCCCGGCATAGGCCGCAACCTCATGCGCCGGGAGTTCGGCGACAGTCCCGTTCTCCACCACCAGGGCGGTAAGCGTAGGTGCGGTGGCGGGCTGGTTCATGCCCGACGTGTTAGCCCCGCCCGCTGCCCCACGGCAAGCCGTGCCTTTTTCAGAAGTAGCGTGCGCTGGCGATGGCTGCGCCTTCGGCGAGCGCCGCAAGCTTGGCCCAGACGATTTCGGGGTCGAGGCTGTTGCTGCCCGCATGCACCGAGAACCCGCAATCGACCCCCGCCATCACCCGGTCAGCCCCGAGGAGGTCGGCATAGCGGCCGATGCGCTGGGCGATGAGTTCGGGGTGTTCGATATAGGGGGATTGCGGCTCGACCATGCCGGGGCACAGGATCTTGCC
>RDXA01000340.1 GCA_004292705.1 Sphingomonadales bacterium
AGGCATCAGCTGATCGCGCACGAACTTGCCGACCAGCTCCTTGAGCATCGCGTGTTCGTGGCTGAGCTCAAAATTCATCTCTCTCATCCCTGTCCTGTTGCGGGTGCCTGGGGGCCACCCTGACACCACACAATACGCGGCCTGTCACCCGCAGGATTGATGATGAGGGGGGATTTTTCCTGCCTGTGTAACGATCGCTTGACGTCACTTGCCAAGCTACATACCTTCATACCTGCAAACATGCGCAGTTATATGGAGGGGAAGCATGCCGAGTCGGCTGATCGTATCGCGCGAGTTGGCCGATCTGTTCCGCCTGCTTGCCCATGCCGACCGGCTGCGACTGATCGAGGAGTTGCGTAGCGGGGAAAAGGACGTGACCGGCCTTGCCCAGGCGCTCGACCTGCCTTCCACCCGTATCTCGCAGCACCTTGCCCTGCTGCGAACGCACCGCCTTGTTGAAGAGCGCCGCGACGGGCGCAACCACTTCTACCGCATCGTCAATCCCTCCCTCGCCCTGTGGATCCTCGACGCTCTGCCCTTCGTCGATATCCGCCTGCGGCTGGAGGAAGCCGACCACATCGATACCGCTCGCGCCCTGTGGGGCGTGCCCGATCCCAACGCGTCTCACTGAAAGGAATACCCCGATGCCCCATTTCGCTCACGGTGTGGTCAAGTTCCAGCGCGAGGTCTTCCCCGAAAAGGCCGAGCTGTTCGAACGCCTTGCCACCGGCCAGAGCCCCGAAGCCCTGTTCATCACTTGCTCGGACAGCCGGATCGAAACCGCGATGCTGACCCAGACCGATCCTGGCGAGCTGTTCATCTGCCGCAACGCGGGCAATATCGTGCCCCCGCACACCAACCAGACGGGCGGCATGACCGCTTCGATCGAATTTGCCATCGGTGCGCTCAAGATCCCGCATATCGTGATCTGCGGCCACACCGAATGCGGGGCGATGAAGGGGGCGATGAACCGCGCCGGCCTGACCAACCTGCCGCATGTGCGCGAATGGCTCGGTTATTCGCAAGGCGCGGTCGACATTGTCGAAGCGATTGGCGCCGATCTTGATCCTGAAGCCAAGATGCGGATGCTGCTCGAACAGAATGTCATCCTGCAATTGCAGCATTTGAAGACCCACCCCACGGTCGCGGTTGCGATGGCGCAGGGTGCGGTCAAGCTGCATGGCTGGGTCTATGACATCAAGACCGGCGAAGTTTCGGCGTTCGATGATGCCACCAGCACCTGGGTTTCCGTCGAGGAGCGATATGCCGCAGACCTTGCTTCGGCAATGCTGCACCAGCACGCCTGCTGATCCCCAACCCTGCCGCCCCCTTTTTTCCACGGAGTTGCTGCATGCAAGCCCCTGCCGCCGACCGCCTCACCTCTGCCGTGATCGGTCGCGATCTCCTCGCCTCGATCGTGGTCTTTCTGGTCGCCTTGCCGCTCTGCATGGGGATCGCGATTGCCTCGGGCGCGCCGCCCGCGCTGGGGCTGATCACCGGGATCGTCGGCGGGCTGGTGGTCGGCTCGCTCGCCGGGTCGCCCTTGCAGGTCAGCGGGCCGGCCGCCGGGATGGCGGTGCTGGTCTATCAACTGGTGCAGGAACACGGCCTCATCATGCTCGGCGTCGTCGGGCTGATTGCGGGGGCCCTGCAACTGCTGGCCGGGATTTTCAGGCTTGGCCAGTGGTTCCGGGCGATCTCGCCCTCGGTGATCCACGGCATGCTGGCGGGGATCGGGGTGTTGATCCTGTTTTCACAGCTCCACGTGATGCTCGATGATGCACCGCGCGCCAATGGCCTGCTCAATATCGCGGCGATCCCCGAAGCGGTGGTCAAGATCTTCCCGATGGATGGATCGGTGCATCACCTTGCGGCGATGGCAGGGATCGTGACCATCGCCACGATTGTGCTGTGGAACCAGTTCAAGCCGAAGCGGCTGGCGCTGATCCCCGGGCCGCTGCTCGGTGTGATCGTCGGCACCGCCTTTGCGATTACCTTTGCCTTGCCGATCACGCTGGTAGAACTGCCCGCGGCGCTGTCGAGCGGGCTCAATATTCCCACAGCCGAAGCGCTGGCCGGGTTCACCAATCCGGACATTCTGACGCTGGGCCTCGTCTTTGCCTTTGTCGCGAGCGCCGAAACCCTGCTGTGCGCGACGGCGGTCGACAAGATGCACATCGGCGCCCGCACCGACTACGACAAGGAACTGCGCGCGCAGGGCATCGGCAACATGATCTGCGGGGGATTGGGCGCGCTGCCGATGACCGGGGTGATCGTCCGCTCGGCCGCGAATGTCGAGGCGGGGGCGAAAACCCGCATTTCGGCGATCATGCACGGCGGCTGGCTGCTGCTGGCCGTGGCGGCCTTCCCCTTCGTGCTCAACGAAATCCCCACCAGCGTGCTAGCAGCGATCCTGGTCTATACCGGCTACAAGCTGGTCAACGTGGCGCAGATCCGCAAGATCGCGGAATTCGGGCGGCAGGAACTGGCGATCTATTTTGCGACGCTGATCGGGGTGGTGGCAATCGACCTTCTGACCGGCGTGATCCTCGGCTTTGCGCTGGCAACGGCGAAGCTGGTCTATACCTTCTCGCACCTCGATATCCGCCGCGAACATGACGAACAGGCCAACCGCATCGATTTGTGGATGACCGGCTCGGCCACGTTCTTCTCGATCCCGCAGCTGGGCAAGGCACTGGAAAGCTCGCCCTTCGGGTCGGAGGTGCATATCCATGTCGAAAAGCTCGACTACATCGACCACGCGTGCCTTGAAATGCTGTCCTCGTGGGAAAAGCTGCACCAGTCGACCGGCGGCGCGCTGGTGGTGGAATGGAGCGAACTGGTCGAACGCTATGGCCGCCGGTCCGAGGACCCGAGCAAGACCGCAATCCCCAACCTGATGATCCGCCCCGCAGCCTGACGCAGCGGAGCGCGACCCTGTCACATCACGGTTTCGGCCGCCTCGGCCTGCCACAGGCGCTTGGCCTGCTCGATATCGCTGACGCTGGCACGGCTGAAGCGATGCGCGACAAAATCGATGCCGTCGATCAGCCACAGCGCAAGGTCCGGCTGGGCGAGACGATACACGCGCTTCTGGCCATGGGTCTCGGTCTCGACCAGCGCAATTGCGCGCAGCACGCCAAGGTGCTGCGAAACGCGGGTCGGCGAGATCTCGAGAATGTCGCCCAGCTCGTTCACCGTCTGGTCGCCCGATTGCAATTTCAGCAAGAGGCGGATGCGATCAGGGTGCGAAATCTGCCGCAGCACGTGGGCGAGTTCGTTTGCAACAATCTTGCGGCTGGGCATAAAAGTGGCCTTTCAGAGTGACTGGATATCGCCAGTTTTCAAAGCACAACGCGCAATTCGGGCATTTGGCTCCCGGAAATTGCAGTTTGTGCATTTTTGAGCGCATGCCACCCCGGCTGAGGCCGTCGGCTGACCGCAACGTCGCGGCAGAGCATGGTTATGAATTCCGGATCGCTGACTTGCTTGGCATAGGGCGCATCGCTGCCGCGCCCACTGGTGGTCACGCCGCTATCACGCAGCCGTGCCCACGCCTCATGCAGGCGGGTTGCCGCGCGGGCCGCCCCGCCTCCATGGAGCGCCAAAGCCAGCCCGTGGATCAACGCAGGAGCATCAAACGCCAAGCGGCTCTGCCCTTCCCCCTGCACCTCGCTGGTGACCTGCACGAGCCGATCCCCACCCGCACCGCCGAACCATAGCATCGGCCACGCCTTGCGCACCCCGCTCGTCTGGCCAAGCAGGGTGAAGACCGTGCTGCGCAGATCGGGCATGGCAATGATCGCATCCCACCGCGTCCGACCCGCTATCAGCGGAACCAACGCATCCTCGATCGTGAGGATCTCGATTTCCAGTCCGGTGCGAGTGAGGCCCTTGCCCGCGGCCAGCAGCTGCGCGGCGACGGCATTGCGCTGGCGGGCATGGAGGATGATCGCAAGCCGCTCGCGCCCCTCTTCGCGGGCCAAGCGGATCATCGCCTTCAGCGCGGCCGCGCGGGGCACCGGCGCGCTCCCGGCCTCGTCTGCCACACAGAGCGCGGGATGGGGGCTCATCAGCACCATATCGAGCCCGGCCCGCACCGGAACCGCCCCGCGCGGGTGATCGATGAGGTAGCTCGCGACAAATTGCGCGTCCGGCAAGCCGCCCAGACCGCCGTGCTGGAAGGCGACCGGACTCCAACCCTGCCATGGGGAAAAGACGGGCGCGCTGGCGTCAGGTGCCAGCCCCCAATCGGCAAACCGCGACAAGCGGCGGCTGCGGGCAGCAGCGACCCATTCGGCGTCGATCCGCAGCCAGCCCAATAGCTGCGCGAGTGCGTCTTGCCAGCCGTCAGGCGCTGGCTCGGCGGGCTGGGCCATGCGGAACCGCGATGTCACAAGCGACAAGGTTGGCCCCGGCACAGGCGGCACGGCGGCGACAGGCGCGAGCGGAGTCCGCTCCGAAATCCGGCTGCTCTGGTCCATGCACCAGCTCCTTTGCATCTTTGGTCGATAAGAGGTGACGCTTGTTAGACGCGGTGGCACAATCGGAAAAATTCAATCTTTCTTCGCAAACGTTCTAAAATATGAATGATTGCAGATAACCTCCCTTGTCCCCTCGCTCTCACGCTTGAAACGGTTGTGCCGGACGGGCATCACAGGTGCGGGAGAAGAGGGGACACATCGCCATGACGATCACACAAATGCGCGCCGGTGCTGCGCTGGTGCTTGGTATTGCAGCGGTCAGCACCGCCGCCGCGCAGGACACACCAGGCGAAGCGAGCGCGCCAACCCGCACGGCTCAGGCTGCCACCACCGCGCAGCTTCCGCCCGAGGGCACGCGCGATGCCGAGTTTGCGACCCGCGGTTTCCTCGCCACCCGCAAAGACCCGGTGATCCTCAATGCCTCTGGGAAGCCGGTCTGGAATCTTGACGCCTACGCCTTCGTCACCGGTCCCGCGCCGGAGACAGTGAACCCCAGCCTGTGGCGGCACATGACGCATCTGAAGCGCCACGGATTGTATCAGGTGACGCCGAATGTGTGGCAGGTGCGCGGGTTCGATCTGGCCAATATGACCATCATTAGGGGCCAGAGCGGCTGGATCGTGATCGATCCATTGACCAGCGTCGAAACCGCCGCCGCCGCGCTTGAACTGGTGAACACCACGCTCGGCAAACGCCCGGTCAGCGCTGTCATTTATTCGCACAGCCATGCCGACCACTTTGGCGGGGTGCGCGGGCTGGTCGATGCAGCGGATGTGGCAGCGGGCCGGACGCAGGTGATCGCACCTGCGGGCTTCATGGAAGAGGCAACCTCCGAAAACGTCATGGCGGGCGGAGCGATGCTGCGCCGTGCGGCCTACCAGTTCGCCACCGGGATGCAGCCGGGCGCGACCGGGCAGATGGGCAGCGGGATCGGCATGGCGGTATCGGGCGGCACGCTGTCGCTGATCGCGCCGACAGTGACCATCGCCAAAACCGGTGAACGCCGCGTGGTCGACGGCGTCGCACTGGAATTCCAGATCGTTTCGGGCAGTGAGGCTCCGGCGGAATTCAACGTCTTTATCCAGCCGGAACAGACCTTCCTCGCCGCTGAGATCGCCACGTGCACCCTGCACAATATCCTGACCCCGCGCGGCGCCAAGGTGCGCGATGCGCGGGCCTGGGCGCATTACCTCGATGAAGCGGCAACCCGCTACGCCCCGCAAAGCGAGGCGGTGATATCGAGCCATTGCTGGCCGATCTTCGGCCGGGCAGACGCTACCGCCTGGCTCACCGCGCAGCGCGACAATTACCGTTGGCTCCACGATCAGACCGTGCGCCGCATGAACCGCGGCGAGACCATGCACGAGATCGCCGAGGCGCTCGAAGCATCGCCCCCGCCGGGCAATCGCACCGAATGGTCGACGCGCGGTTACTACGGAACGATCAGCCACAATGCCAAGGCGATCTACCAGTTCTATCTCGGCTGGTATGATGCCGTGCCGGCCAATCTGCACGCCCATCCGCCGGCCGAACGTGCCCGGCGGATGGTCGAGGCGCTCGGCGGGGCAGAGCGCACGCTCGCGCTAGCCAATGGCGCGATGGCGGCGGGAGACTATCGCTGGGCATCGGACCTGCTCCAGAACCTCGTCTTCGCCATGCCCGATAACCCCGCAGCCAAGGCGATGCTGGCGCAATCCTACGAACAGCAGGGCTACCAGGCCGAAAGCGCGATCTGGCGCAACCAGTTCCTTGCCGCCGCAAACGACCTCAGGCGCGGGCGGACCGAAGGCAGCGCGGCGCAGAGCAACGACATGATCGCAGCGCTCGCCACGCAGGAGTTGCTCGACTCCCTCGCCACCCGGTTCGCGCCCGAAGGCGCCGGGCCGCGAGGCATCACCATCGCGATCGATATCCCCGACCGCAAGGAACAGGCGATGCTGGAAGTCGGCGAACAGGCGATGATCGGCCGGGTCGGCGCTCTCCCGCCAAAGGCCGACATCACCATTCGCGGCCCCCGGCGTGCATTGCTGGCACTGTTCTTCGTGAAGCTACCGGTGAGCATGGTCGCCGGTATGGATGGGGTCACGATCGAGGGCGACAAGGCGGCCTTGCAAGCGATCATCGATGCGCTTGATCCGATGCCGCACGGCTTTGAAATCGTCACGCCATAAAAAATCATGGATGACCACGAAGGGCTGGCCAACCTCGCTCGTTGACTACGAGAGGCGCGACATACCAGAATATGCCGCGCTGACGCGATCAGGAAAGCCAGCCTATGTCCGTGACCACCATCCACAGGGCCGCCCGATGACCCCCGCCAGCATCGCCATGAACCGTTTCGGCTATGGTTACGCTGCGCGCGATCCCGCTCCGGCCGACCCGCGCCGACATCTGTTTGCCCAGTTTGACGCGTTCGATCCCGCTCCGCCCACCATCGCGGCACGGGTGAACACGCGCGAGCGGACCGGCGAAATGCTCGCGCTGCTGCGGCGGCTGCGGCAGGATACGCGCGCGCTCACCGCAGCGAGCGAAGGCGCCGCCCCGATGGCGCAGAGCATGGCCGACAGCATGGGGCCCGAGAACCCGCGCGCTGCCGCGCTTGCAGGCCTGCCACCCGAATATCGCGAGAAACTGATCGAGGCTCGCCGTGTGCTCGCTGATGATATCGGCGTAAGGGTGAACCTTGCCGTCTCCAGCCCCGCTCCGATGATCGAGCGGCTGGTGCATTTCTGGGCCAACCACTTCAGCGTCTCGGTCGGCAAGCCAGGCACGCAGTTCGAAGTCGGCCCGCACGAATTCGCGGCGATCCGCCCGCATGTGCTGGGGCGCTTTGCCGATATGCTGAAAGCGGCGGTGCTGCATCCGGCGATGCTGCTCTACCTCGATCAGTTCCAGTCGATCGGCCCCAACGCGCCTTTTGCGCAGGCGCGTGCCCGGCGGGGCGGCGACACCCCGGAACGGCCGCGCGGGCTTAACGAGAACCTCGCGCGCGAGGTGCTGGAACTGCACACGTTGGGCGTCGATGGTGGCTATACTCAGGCTGACGTGACGGAGTTCGCTCGGGCACTGACCGGCTGGACCGTGCCGGGGATTGGCCGGGTGGGCCGCTTTGCCGCAGAACAGCCGGGCGGCGCGGCTTTTGTCGCGCTGGTCCATGAGCCCGGCGCACGGCAGGTGCTGGGGCGCAGCTATCCGGCGGGTGAGGCCGCGCAGGCGCTGGCGATCCTCGACGATCTCGCCGCGCATCCGGCCACCGCGCGTCATGTCGCCACCAAATTCGCCCGCCACTTCGCCGGCGACACGCCCCCGCCCGCACTGGTTGCGCGGCTTGAGGCGGATTTCCTGCGCACGGGGGGCGATCTTGCGAGCCTCACCCGCACACTTGTCGAAGCGCCCGAAGCTTGGACCCAGAAACCGGTCAAGTTCCGCACGCCCTTTGAATGGCTCGTCGCCGCGCTGCGCCTGACCGGCGCGCAGGCGCTCCCGGCACAGCGGATCGTCGGCGCTCTCACCCAGCTTGGTCAGCTGCCCTGGGCCGCGCCCTCACCCGCCGGATACGAGGATAATGCCGCGAGCTGGGCCGGCCCCGATGCGCTCGTGCGCCGGGTAGAGCTGGCGGAGAGGCTCGTTCGCAACGCCCCGCAGGACGATGTGGTTGTGCGGGCCGAGGCGGCCTTTCCGGGCGCACTGGGCGAGACCACCCTCGCCCAGCTGAAGCGCGCCGAGAGCGGGCAACAAGCCATCGCCCTGCTGCTGGTTTCGCCTGAAATGATGCGGAGATAATCGCCATGATGCACGCCTTTGATCGCCGCGCGCTGCTTGCCGGATCGCTGATCGGCGCGGGCACCCTTGTCTTGCCTCGCGTCGCCTTCGCCAATGCGCCGGGCCACAGGAACCTGCTGTTCGTGCTGTTGCGCGGCGCGGCCGATGGCATGGCTATGCTTGCCCCCGTGGGCGATCCCGGCCTCGAAGCGCTGCGCGGTGCGAGCCTGGAAGACTACGTCAACGCGCCCCGGATCGGCAGTTTCTTTGCTGTCCACCCGGCGCTGGCCGAGGTCGCCAAGGCTGCGCAGGCGGGCGAAGCGCTGTTCGTCCATGCCGCCGCCACGGCCTATCGCGAGCGTTCGCATTTCGACGGGCAGAACCTGATCGAGAGCGGCGGCACCGCCCCCTATGCCACCAAAGACGGTTGGCTCAACCGCCTCGCCGCGTTGCTCAACGAGGGCGCGCCCGCTCCGCTGCACGCGCTGGCAATCGCGCCCTCTGTGCCGCTCGCGCTGCGCGGGGCTGCGCCCGTCTCGAACTACGCCCCGTCCGCTCTGCCCGAGGCGAGCGAAGATCTGCTCGCCCGGGTAAGCCAGCTCTATGCCGCCGATGAGGAACTCGGCGCGCTGTGGTCACGCGCGCTGGAGACGCGGGCGATGGCGGGAGATGATGGCCTCAGGAACCTGCGCGATGCCACGGCGGCCGGTGAACTCGCTGCCTCTCTGATGCGCGATGCAGGCGGTGCCCGGATCGGAATGATCGAGCTGGGCGGATGGGACACCCACGCGAACCAGCGCGGGGCCTTTGCCCGTTCCGCCCGCCAGCTTGACGCGCTGCTCGCTGCCTATCGCACCGGAATGGGCGCTGGCTGGGCCGATACCATGGTGGTGGTGGCGACCGAATTCGGCCGCACGGCACGCCTCAACGGTACCGGCGGCACCGATCATGGCACCGCCTCGGCCGCGTTGGTGATGGGCGGCGCGGTGCGCGGCGGGCGGGTGATTGCCGACTGGCCGGGCCTTGCCGACACCGCGCTATACGAAGGGCGCGATCTTGCACCGACCATCGCGCTCGAAAGCGTGTTGGCGGGCGCGGTGGCGGAACATCTGCGGCTTGACCCCAGCCTTGCGATGACGCGCCTGTTCCCCGGGCGCGGCGACGCACCGCTCAGCGGAATCCTGCGCGCCTAGAACGAACACTCCGCCTGCGATGCGCTCTCGTCGCGGGTGATTGCGCTGATGTCGATCAAGAAAGCCCCCTGCGAGGCAAAGGTCAGCGCGCCACCCGCCGTGCCGAGGCACGCGGGCGTCAGCACCATCTCGCGCCAGCCCTTGCCTTCGGCCACCGACAACCCTTGCGTGATATCAAGCGCCTTGCCGCCTGCTGTGACGGACACCGGCTCCTTGGGTCGCTCACCCACCTGATAGGTGATGCGCCAGGCGGCGCCGCTTGTCGGCCCGGTCAGGGACAGCTTTGCGCCCTTAGCAAAAGCGATCCGGCGGGCATCTTCCTGCGCGCGGCGATCCAGCCCCGTCGCGGTGATGCCATTACCGGTGCCCCGCAAATCAGGAAGCAGGGCGTTATCCGCAACAGCCTGCACTTGCGACCCAAGCTTGCCGCTGGCGAACCACACCGCACCTGTATCCTGGGTGAGCGCGCTGCAGGTCTCGTCGAGCGGCGCGAGCTGTGTTGCTGCGGCAAGATCAAGACCATATCCAAGCGGGAACAGCGCGCCTTCCGGGCCATTCAAGGGTGTGCCGTCGCATTGCGCAGGCCAGCTGAATGACAGCCGCCCGGTCGCAGGGCGCGCGCCGAACAGGACGTCGGCCACGCCAGCGCCCTCGCTCCCGGGCAGCCAGGCGGCGACAAAGGCATCGGCGACGTTGATTTCGCGGTTGACCCAAAGCGGTCGGCCCGAAAGAAACACGGCGACGGTCGGGATGCCCCGCGCACGATAGGCCTTGAGCAAGCTCAATCCTTCCTCGTCGCGGAAGGCCAGATCCTTCCGGTCGCCGACGAATTCGGCATAGGGTTCCTCACCGAAGACCACGATGGCAACATCGGGCTTGCCCTGCGCGCTTCCTTGGGGCGCGAGCACCGCTTCGCCGCCGCCAGCCCGTGCCGCCGCGGCGATTCCGGCCCAGATCGAGGTCGCGCCGGGGAAGTCGGCCGCGGTCAAATCACCCCCGCCCTGCCATGTCACCGACCAGCCGCCCGCTTGCTGCGGCACATTATCCGCGGCAAGACCCGCTACCTCGATGCGCGCGCCCGGCTTCACTGGCAGCACACCGTGGTTCTTGAGGATCACCTGGGATTTGGCCACGGCCTCCCGGGCAATGGCGCGGTGATCGGGCGAACCAAGCTGGGCCCACTTGCCACCAAGCGGGCGCGCCGAGGGCTTCACCGCACCGTCAAAAATACCGAGCTGCTGCTTCAGCCGCAATACCCGCAGCACCGCTTCATCAAGCCGCGCCATCGGGATCGTGCCGTTCTTGATCTGACTGACCAGCGCGGCATGCAACCCCTTCCAGTCTTCGGGCACCATATAGACATCGAGGCCGGCCAGCAGCGCTTGCGGGCAATCGGCATTGGTGCAGCCAGCAACCTGTCCGTGGCCGTTCCAGTCGCCGACTACAAGGCCCTGAAAGCCCAGGCGCCCGCGCAACTCGCCCGTGAGCAGCGGAGCGTTGCCGTGCATTTTGGTGCCGTTGATCGAATTGAAGCTCGCCATCACGCTGGCAACGCCTGCGCCGATCGCCGCCGGGTAAGGCGCTGCGTGGATCGCCATCAACGTCGTCAGATCGCCGTTGACGTCACCCTGATCGACACCTTGGGACGTGCCGCCGTCGCCGAAGAAGTGCTTGGCCGTGGCAGCCACCTTGCCGACCCCGAGAAAGCCTGGTTCACCGGCGCGGCCCTGCAAGCCTTCGACCATCGCCGCGCCAAGCCGGCTGACAAGAGCGGGATCCTCGGAATAGCTTTCGTAAGTGCGGCCCCAGCGGTCGTCGCGGGCCACCGCAATCGTGGGGGCGAAGGTCCAGTCGATGCCGGTCACCGCGATCTCGACCGCAGTGGCGGCCCCAATGCGACGCACCAGCTCGGCATCGCCCGCTGCGCCCAGCGCGATATTGTGCGGGAACACGGTCGCGCCGATGACATTGGCGTGGCCGTGGACAGCGTCGGTTGCCCATAGTGCCGGGATGGCTGGCTCACCCTTGGCGAGCGGCGCGGTCGAGGCGTCCCAGAAGGCATCGGCCAGCTTCAACCAGTCGGCCGCAGGGGCCTTGTCATTGCCATAGGGGCCAGAATTGCCGCCATTGAGGATCGTGCCGAAACGGTACTGGCGCACGTCTTCCGGCGTAATCGCGCCGATATCGGGCATGATGATCTGGGCGACTTTGCGCTCAAGGCTCATCCGCGCCAGCAACGCCTCCGGGGTGTTCGCCTCAGCACTGACCGGCGCAGCTGCGCTGACCGAGCGCACTTCCGGCGCCGTGCTACACCCCGCAAGCAGCGCTGCCAGCGCCGCCCCGCACACCAGTCGCTCGAACCCCTTGCGCACCATTTTGCGGCCCCTCCCAGACCCGTTTCGCTATTCTTGAGAACGTTATCAAGTTATGCCGCCACGGATATCCTTTGGCAAGCCGCAAGCGGCACATTCACGGACGGCGCCCGACACCGGCAAGCAAGATCGCGCTCGCCAGCGAAAGCGCAGCAAACATGACGAAAAGCGCTCCGTAACCGAAGTGCGGCACCAGCATTACCGTCAGCCACGGCATGATCATACCCGGCACAGTATTGGTCAGGTTGAAAACGCCAAGGTCGCGCCCCCGGTGTTGCGGGGCTGGCAGCACGCGCAAGGTCTGACTGGCGTGCAAAGCAAGGAAGATCGCAGCGCTTATGGCGAAGAGTACATAGCCGGCAATGGCCCAGGCCAATGTTCCCGCTGCTGCCATGATCAGCATTCCGCAGGAGCACAATATCGCCGCCGCGATCAGCGGTGCAACTGGACGCCCGTGGCGATCCGACCAGCGTCCCAGCAGCAACGAGAGCGGGACCGCCGAGACCAGGACCATGCTGAAGATGTTGGCCGCTCCGTGCTCCGGAAAGCCGGGTGCCAGCGAGCGCAGCCAGTAGAGGAGGAAAGCGAACATGCCGCCCTCTGCCAGCTGCACAAGCAGCCGCGCCGCCCACATCCGCAGCACCACCCGCTCGCGCACCGGCAGGGGATCAGTGATTACAGGAGCCGGTGCCACGAGTTGCGGTCGCACCCGTCCTGCCCCCAGCAACACTGCGGGCAGCACCAAAACACTCACCATAATCGCCACCACAGCGAGCCGCGCGCCGGGCTCTACGAACCCGCCGAAGGTAACGAGCGATCCTGCCAGCGCGCCGAGCGCCGGCGAGAACGCCAAGGCTCCGCCCAGCACGCCTTTCTGGGCATCAGGGAAACAGTCTCCGGCCCACGCCATCAGGGGCGCAAGCATGAGGTTGAGCGCAACCTGCCAGATCATCACCAGTGCGATGATCGCAGACACGCTATGCACTTCGCCCACTGCCAACAGTAGGGCGTTGGAGGCGAACAACCCCGCGATAATCCACGGGCGCCGGGTGCGGGTGCGATCGCTGAGGACGCCGACGAGGATATTGGCGATGCTGGCCATGACTGCGCCGAGGAAGGTCACCTGCGCCAGCACCGCGATGTCCTCGCCCCCTTGCAGCTCCGCGATCCGCTGCGGCAAGAGCACGGTGAGAAGCGGTACATAAGCAACTGCGCCCCCCGCTGCTGCGAGCGCGAACAGGATGAGGAACCAGCCGGGCTGGCGTTCCGGCAGATCGGCAGGTGTGGCGGCGAAGGTCAAGCCCGGGCCGGGGCCGGGGCCGGCGCGGTCGAAGCGCGTTCCACGAGCCCCGCGGCGACTTCGATCACTGCATCATCATCCCCGTCTGGCTCACGCGCGATCAGCTGCTCGACCGCGCGCGACACGGTTTCGGCGATCGGCTGGTCAATCGCGGACAAGGGCGGCTGGGAAAAGCGCACGATCGGGGTGTTGTCGAAGGAGATCAGCGACAGGTCGCGCGGCACGCGGAGACCCCGGTCGCGCGCGACCTCGAGTACGGCGAGCGCCATCTGATCAGAGGACGCAATGATCGCGGTGAGATCAGGATTGCGATCGAGCAGCGCCTGTGCCGCGCGGGTGCCGGATTCATACCCGAAATCGCCCCGTTCAAGCAGCCCTTCGGAAGACAAACCCACCTCGGCCAGCGCCCGTTTCCAGCCATCAATACGCCAACCGGACAGGCTGTATTGTGATGGCCCGGCGATCATGCCGATCCGCCGGTGACCGAGTTCAGACAGGCGCATGGTGGCGAGGTGCGCCGCGCCTTCATCGCCCATGGTCAGCGCAATGCCCGGCCCAGTCACATTTGATCCGATCCGGGCGAAGGGAATGCCACGCTCGGCCAAAAGCTGCGTAATCAGCCGGTTTTCCGAGTGTGGCGGGGTCAGGATCACGCCATCGGGCTGAAGCGCGGAGAGGGCCGCACCCAGCTCGCGCTCGACATGGTCGGAATGGGTGTCGACCAGCTCCACCATCATCCGGTAGCCGTGCTGCGAGCAGGTCAGTATCCCGCCCAGCAGCATCTGGTCGACCCAGTCCGTGCCGCGCCGCTCGCGCCAGTCGGCCAGGGTCCGCTCGCGGTCATTGATGGCAAGAATGATGTAGGAGCGTGAACCGCTCATGCGCTGGGCAGCGAGACTGGGAACATAGCCCAACCGCTCAATCGAGGCGCGCACCTTGTCGCGCAGCTGCGGGCGCACATTAGGCCCCCCGTTCACCACCCGGCTTACGGTCTGGAGCGAGACCCCCGCGTCCTCGGCCACGTCCCTGATCGTGACTGTCTTGCGCACCCGCGCCATTCCCCGTCCATTCCCGTCTGACCTAGCGGATGCACGCGCGCGCCGTATCGGGGTCGCTGGCGCAAGCGTAGACCCTTATCCAATCGATTGCGAATTGCGCGGGAAAACTGCCGGCGGCAACCCCCTTGGCATTGTTTTTTTCCGACAAACCGCCGCCCACGGCAAGGTTCGCCATGACATAAAAGGGCTGATCGAACGGTGCAGCTGGTCGCCCGGCAGACTGCGGGCCAGCGGTGCTCCACTGATCAGCAGTGACGGTCAGGTGAACCCGGTCATCGACAAGAAAGCGGATCAGCCCCTCACCCCACTCCACTGCATAGACGTGGAAATCATCCGAAGGCAGAGCAAGGCTCGGCAGCGCAGTACGGTGATCGACAAATCGGTTGAGCGGCGGGTGATCGCCGAAGTGAAGCGCGCTGATCGTGCGATTTTCGCCGCGCTCGCCGTCGCATGCATCGTACATCGCGCCAATGTTGACCGCTTCGAGAATGTCGATCTCGCCCGAGCGCGGCCAGGCGCCATAGGCATTGTCTTGCGGCATCATCCAGACCGCAGGCCAGGTCCCTTGCCCCGGCGGTACCTTGGCACGCACCTCGATCCGCCCATAGCGCCAGGCGTGGAGGCCGATGGTGCGGACCTTGCCCGAAGTATAAGGCTGAGTGATCTCTGGGTTGGGTTTGTCGGCAATCTCGGGCGGCCGGGCCGGGCCAGTGAACCGCTCCTTACGCGCCTTCAGCAGCAACAATCCGTTTTCGACGGCGACGTTCTCCAAACGGTCAGTATAGCACTGCCGCTCGTCATTGCCCCCGCCCCAGCACGAGACTTCGGGCGTCCACTTGCTGCGATCAAGCGCGGTGCCCTCGAACTCGTCGGCCCAGACCAGCTCCCAGCCTGCGCCTTCGCGCAGGACGAGGGGCTGGTCTGCGGGGGGCGAGCCTGCCCCAGAGACCAGCAGGGCCGCTGTCAGCGAACCCGCCTTCAGCAGCCCTGCGATTGTCATTGGTTATGCCACGGTCAGAAATCGAAGCGGGCAATGAAGGTGAAGCGGCGGTCATTGCGGAACACCGCACTGATCGGACGCGTTCCGTCATAGTCGATGACCGTCGACAGCTGTGTGGTCTCGTCGAGCAGGTTAACGCCCTGCACGCCCAGCTTGATGTTGTCGGTCAAGCTGTAAAGGATCGTACCGTCAAGCTGGCCGCCAGCCTCCTGGAAGATCGGCGCGAACGGGAACAGATCGTCCCGCTGCGTCACCAGGAAGGCGCTACGCCAGTTATAGGCGGCACGCATCGAGAGCGGCCCCTTTTCATAGAACAGCGTGGCGTTGACCGTGTGCTTCGAAATCCCGGCCAGCGGCAGCTGACCTGAGAACGGGCCGTTGTTGAGCGGCTGGCCGCTCGAATTGACCGAAGGCGAACCAATGCCCGAGATGTTCGGGTTCGGGAAGTCGCTGCCATCGACGTAGGTGTACGTCACGGCCATACCGAGTCCGTTCAGCAGTCCGGGAAGGAAATCAAAGGTCTGCTGATAGGCCAGTTCGACACCCTTCAGAACGCCTGAGAGATCGTTGGCCGGACCATTGATGATCACTTCCTCGGAATTGCCACTGGGAGGGGTGTAATTGACCAGGCCCGTCCCGTTGGTAACGATCCCCTTGATGTCCTTGACGAAGAAAGCCGCGCTCAGCTGGCCGACCTTGTCGAAATACCACTCAGCGCTGAGATCGTAGTTCCACGATTCGGTCGGCAGCAAGTTGCGGTTCCCGGTCGACACGGAAAGCAGCGGACCATCCGTCACACGGCCGCTGAAACCCATCACCCCGCCTGCGTTGAACAGGTTCAGGTCGGGACGGCTGATCCCCTTCGATACCGCCGCGCGAACAACGATCCCGCCACCGTTGTCGTAGCGGACGTTGAAGGCTGGCAGGAAGTGATCGAAGTTGATGCCGCGGGTGTCGCGGATCAGTTCACCGGTGTGCAAGGCCGCAAATTCGGCAAGTCGTGAGCCGGTAAGCTGGCAGAATACCTGCTGCGGAACCCCCGGGCCAGCGCCAAGGCACGCAGCAGTGATTTCAGCGACCTGCACGGTCCCGTTACCGTTGCCACCGACGGAAACCGCATCAAACCGTGCCGGATCCGGGAACGCCAAAAGCGAATTGTTGCTTACGTTTGTCCGCACGTAACGCAGGCCAATGTTCCCTGCGAGCGAAGCGCCTCCGTCAAAATCTGCACCGAAATCAAGGCGCGCATAGGCTGCCGAAGTGATTTCGGTGACATCCGAAACTTCTCCGGGGCAAAACGGATCGCATGCGACCGTCGTACCATCCAGCAGCACACGGGTGCGGCCATTGACGCCGAGGTTGAAGCGTTCCGGCGACTGACCCAAGGTGCTGATTTGGTCCCACTGCTGATCGGTCACGCCCGTCAGGTATTCCTGCAGGAAGTCATCACCGCCATAGAAGAACGCACCGCCACCCGCGATCGGGGTGCCTGCTTCGCCGCGCTGGAAGTTGTCGGCGAACGGAGTGCGATACGCGGACGCACTAGGCACTTCATCGGCGAAGACGCCGCCTGCGATCGCGAATTCCTGACCCGGCAGACCGGTGAAGAAACGGCCCGGCCGGAAACCGCCGGTCGCAGCGCAGCCCGGACCTTCGTTCCACGGTGCACAGCCCGCACGCCCGGCCCACGGTGCCGAAAGGTTGCCCCAGGTGCTGAAGTTGGTGTTGCGGTTGACACGATCGCGCGCCGCCCAGCGTCCGCCGACCTCGATCTTGCGGAAGAAACCATCGTCGCCGAGGTCGTATTCGAGACTGCCGGCGAGGCTGAACAATTCGCCGTCGTTCGCCTCGCGGCTGTCGAGACCGAACCAGTAATAGTTGTTGAACCCGCTGGTGAAGTAATTGGCGGGCGCGCCGACCGGGGCCAGAAACTCGATATCCGGGGTCTTGCCCCGCAGATCGATGGCGATATCACTCCACGTGCTCAAGGCACCGAAAACGGCATCACGGCGCAGGTTCGAGTCGAGGCTCTGCATCTCGATCTTGCCGCGGAAGCGCTCGGAGAAGTTCATCTTCGCGTCGAACGAGATGTCCTGGGTGACGGAATTGACTTCACGCAGGAAACGCAGCGAATCCGTAGGGATACCACCGCGGCCGAACGGGTTGGCATAGGCATTGCCGACACTCTGCGTAAGAATGCCGCTGACGAAGTTGCCGTTCTGATCGAATTCGAAGCTTGTGCCTGGACGCGGCTGGTTGGTCGACACGCCATCGTCGATCCGGCCCAGCAGCGCATACTCCTCCGTGGCAAAGGTCGTTTCCGAACGCAGATACTCCAGCGTCATGACCAGGTTGCCATCGAGCGTCTCGAACTGCGCTATCGCCGAGATCGCCTCGCGATCGCGATCAAGCGTGGTCGAACGCACGTTGGCGAACTGCGGCACAATGACCGAGTTTGCCGGCGGGAAATTTGCCGGCGTAAAGTTGGGCACATCACCGAACCCGCCCGAGTTGAGGTTGAAAATGCGCGCACAGCCGCCGGAGAGGTTAGCAGGGCGATAGCAATAATCGACCAGCTGCGAGGCATCGGTGCGGCTTTTCAGCTCCGACTTCGAATAGCTGAGCTGGACGCCGAAGGTGCCCTGTCCGGTTTCGAAGGTGTCAGAGGCAAGGATGTTGTAGGTCGGAGACCATTCCTGTCGCAGATCGCCGTAGTTCGCTTCGATGGATCCGGCGACGTGGAAGCCGCGCCTGTCGAGCGGCTTGCGGGTGACGAGGTTGACCAGGCCCGCAATATGGCCTTCGATCTGGTCGGCGGTGATATTCTTGTAGACTTCGACGCGGCCCACAAGTTCGGGCGAAACGTCCTCGAAGCTCAGCGCACGGCCGCCATTGGCCGAGAAGATGTCGCGCCCGTTCAGCTGCGAGCTGACAAAGGGCAGACCACGAATGATGACGCCCGTGCCTTCGACCGAGAAGCGGGTCGGGTCAGACGTCTTTTCGAACCGGCCGATGTTGACACCGGGGATACGCTGGAGCGTTTCAGCCACTGAACGGTCGGGCAGCGCGCCAATGTCTTCTGCCGAGATCACGTCGACCACGGTATCGGCGTTGCGCTTGATGCTCTGCGCCGATTCGAGCGCGGCACGAAAGCCGGTGACGACGATATCGCCCTCGGCGGGTTCGGCGGCGGATGCATCATCAGCCGGCTGCTCGGCATCCTGCGCCAGAGCGGGACTGGCGACGGCAATGGCCAGCGCGGAAGCGGTACCAAGGGCAAAGAGCCGCCGGCGCGGCGCAGGTGTTGCGATGTTCATGATCTATTGTCTCTCCCCATGCCGTGCGCCAGTCTTGTGTCTGATGCTTCGGACTGCAGTTTGGGTTCTAGCGCATATTGTGAGCGTTCTCAAGACTTGTAATCTGCGGTTCATATTGCATTCTGGTAACACTTGGCACGGTGGCGTTGTGCGCGCAATATGGCCCGAAGAGGCCCGACAGGGATCGAGGAAAACGTGACGATTCAACGAATTGTAATTGTCGGTGGCGGTACTGCGGGGTGGATGGCAGCAGCCGCACTGTCGCGGATCAAGGCCGGGGGGCGTGTAGAAATCACGCTGATCGAATCCGAGGCGATCGGCACGGTCGGGGTCGGCGAGGCAACGATTCCACCGTTTGTCGGCTTCAACCAGCTGATCGGTGTAGACGAACGCGAGATGCTCAGCGCTGTGGGTGGCACCTTCAAGCTGGGCATCCAGTTCGAAAACTGGGGAAAGCTCGGCGACAGCTACATCCATCCCTTCGGCGCCTATGGTTACACGATGGGCGGGATCAGCTTCCACCATGTCTGGCACCGCATGGCACAAGGCGGCGACAAGCGCCCGATACAGGTCTTCAACCTCGAGACCATGGCGGCCTATTTCGGCAAATTCGCACGGACTGACGATTTCCAGAGCGACGATCTGCCGCCGGTCAATTACGCCTATCACCTTGATGCCGGACGTTATGCTGCCTTTCTGCGTCGGCTTGCCGAAGGGCGCGGGGTGGTGCGGCAGGAAGGCAAGGTCACCAATGTCGCGCTGGACGGCGAAAATGGCTTCGTCACGGGTGTGACGCTCGATGATGGCCGCGAGGTCGCAGGCGATCTGTTCATCGATTGCTCGGGCTTTCGCGGACTGTTGATCGAGCAGGCGCTCAAAACCGGGTATGACGACTGGAGCCATTACCTCCCCTGCAACCGCGCCGTCGCCCTGCCCTGCCAGCGCGAGGACGGCAGCCCGCCCCCGCCCTTCACCCGCGCCACCGCGCATAGCGCCGGATGGCAATGGCAGGTGCCGCTGCAACACCGCAACGGCAATGGCCATGTCTATTGCAGCGCTTACATGGAAGACAGTCAGGCGCTCGACATCCTGCTCGGCAATATCGCGGGCAAGCCTCAGGCCGAGCCCAATTGGCTGCGCTTCACGACCGGGCGGCGCAAGAAGTTCTGGAACAAGAACGTGGTGGCGCTGGGCTTGGCAGCTGGGTTTATGGAACCGCTGGAATCGACCTCGATCCACCTGATCAACACCGGGATCGACAAGCTGATCTCGCTGCTTTCGCTGGATGGGATCACACAGGTACAGGAAGACACCTTCAACCGCCTCACGGGCCGCGAATACACCCGCATCCGGGATTTCCTGATCCTCCATTACAACGCCACGCAGCGGACCGATTCCGACTTCTGGAACTACGTACGCACAATGGCGGTGCCTGATACGCTCACCGAGAAGGTGGAGATATTCAAGGCCAATGGCCAGATCTTCCGCGAGGAGGATGAGCTGTTCACCGAGACCAGCTGGGCAGCAGTATTGATGGGCCAGGGCATCCGCATGAGCGGGCACAATGCGATGGCGGATGGGCTCGATCCGGCCAAGACCCGCACCGAGGTCGACGAGATGGAGAAGTCGATCCGCTATCTCGTGCAAGCCATGCCGGGACATGGTGACTATCTCGCCCGCTATTGCCCGGCACCGATGGCGGCGTGAAAGGCCTTTGGGCGATCCTTGACAATCTGGCGCGGCGCTAGGAGAGAGCGCGCATAGCAACCCGCCTATTCGAGGTCGCCCCTGTCATGAATGAGGTTCCGCCCGGCTGGACCGCGCTGGTGCTGGCCGGTCAGCGCCCCGGCGTAGACCGGCTTGCGGCGCATTTCGGGCGCGAGGCCAAGGCGCTCATACCGATCGCGGGCGAGCCGATGCTGGGCCGTGTGTTACGGACGCTGGCAGAGACACCCGGGATCGCGAGGATCATTGTGCTGGCGCAGGACGCCTCCAGCTTGCTGGCTGACCCGGCACTGGCGTGGACAGCAGCAGACGCGCGGATAACGGCCCGAGTCTCGGGGCCCACCATCAGCGGTTCAGTGCTAAACGCCATTCAGGATCCTGAGATCGGCCTGCCAGTGCTTGTCACCACCGCCGACAACGTCATGCTGACCTCCGCCACAATTTCCGAATTCATCGCCGGGATCGGCGGCAACGACGTCACCGTGGCGCTGGTAGAGCGAGGCCGTCTCGAAGCGGCAGTCGGCCCCAACCGCCGCACCTGGCTGACCTTCCGCGATGGGGCCTTTACCGGCGCAAACCTTTTTGCGCATTCCGGCCCCGGTGCCGCCGAAGTCCTGCAGTTCTGGGAACAGGTCGAGTCCGACCGGAAGTCGGTCATGCGCCTCGCATCCCATTTTGGCCCCTTGCTGATGCTCAGGTTGCTGCTCCGCCGCCTGCCCTTGCGCGCGGCCCTCGCGGCTGCCGGCGCGAAGCTGGGCGTGAAAGTTGCGCCGGTGCTGCTCTCGGATGGGCGCATGGGGGTCGATGTCGACAAGCCCGAGGATCATGCACTGGCAGAAGCCTTGCTCGCCGGGGCATGATGGGCCGCATCTGTTTCCTCTTCAACCACGACCAGACGCATCAATTGGCCCACAGTTTGCCAATCGCGCTCGCGCTCGCTGCGCGGGCAGAGCATCACATTGTGCTCGCTTATGCGCGTGACGCCATCCGCGCGGAGATCGAGCGCCAGACGGGTCCCGCACTGCTGGCGCGGGTCGAGCTGGTCCAACTCGGTCTGAGGCGGGGCGGGTCGCAACTCCTGGCCACAGCGCTGGAGCGGCTGGTGCCCGCCACCAAGCTGCTGCTCTACCGCGACAATCTCGATTTCTTCGCGAGCTTCGATGCCGTGGTGGTCTCGGAGAAGACCTCGCTGCTGCTCAAGACCCGCTATGGCCTTGACCGAATCAAACTGATTCATACCCGCCACGGTGCGGGTGACCGGGCTATCGGCTTCAACCGCGAAAGCGCCGCATTCGATCTGGTGTTGGTATCTGGCCCCAAGATTCGCGACCGGCTGATCGCGGAAGCAGGCCTGAAACCTGAGCAGATCGCACTGGTCGGCTACCCCAAATTCGACCTGTGCGCCGCCAACCGCTTCGAAGATGGCTTTCCTGCTCCAGAACGGCCGGTGGTGCTTTACAACCCGCATCCCTCACCCAGGCTATCGAGCTGGTTCCGTCACGGCGCGGCGGTGCTGGACGCTTTCCGCGATCAGGATCGTTACAATCTGATCTTCGCGCCCCATGTCATGCTGTTCACGCGCAAATGGGTGGTGACTGTCGATCCGCCGAGCCTTGCGCGCGTCGTGCCCCCCGGCCCTGAATTTAGCCGGAGCCCGCGTATTCACATCGACACCGGCAGCGCGGCCAGCAGCGACATGAGCTACACCAACCGCGCCGACATCTACCTCGGCGACGTAAGCAGCCAGGTATATGAGTTCCTGCGCAGCCCCCGCCCCTGCCTGTTCCTCAACAGCCACGGGGTCGATTGGCAGGGCGATCCCAACTACCTGCACTGGCAGGCCGGGCCGGTGCTGGAGAGCCCAACCCATTTGCTCGATGCGATTGATGCTGCGCTCGACACGCATCGGGACTATGTGCCGACCCAACAGGCGCTGATCGATGCGACCTTCTCGCTGTCCGATCGTCCATCGAGCGAGCGGGCTGCCGATGCGATCAGCGCGTTTCTGGGAGAAAAGGGGCCGCGTGGGTAATCTTGCCGCTTTCTGGCGCTATGGTGTCGTCAAGACCGCGCGCAAGCTGCGTGCGGCAGCTCTTTCGCCGCTGATGGCGGCGCGCGCGGATGGTCCGGTGCGCTCTGCCTATGGCGTGCTGATGGTGCCAAACTGGCAAGACACCACGTTCCGATACTGCATCTTCGGCACCTATGGCCGTGATCTCGCTGACCTGTTGGTCGGTCAGACAGACGATTTCGTGTTCGTCGA
>RDXA01000066.1 GCA_004292705.1 Sphingomonadales bacterium
AAATCGGGCCCCAGCTCTGCCGCCTTTGCGCTATCTATGAACAGGTGGATCGCGCCCGAATCCTTCGCCATGCCTTCGAGTTGCTCCGGCGAGGCGCTGGTGGTGAGCGGTGCCGCCACCCCGCCTGCGCGCACCGCGGCGAGAAACACCAGCGCATATTCCACCGTGGACGTGCCGAGGATCGCCACCGATTGCCCGCGCTGGAGCCCGGTCTCAACCAGCCGCGCTGCCAGCCGCTCGACAAGGCCCACCAACTCAGCCCAGTAAACCTCGCGCCTCTCGTCGCGCAGCGCCAGATCGTCGCCTTTGAGACGCGACCATTCCATCAGGAGATCGGGGAAGCTGCCGAAGGGTTCGGCAAGGCGGTTCTTCATCATCTCGTGGCTCATGGCGCGCATGCATAATCGGGGCGGCGCGCGGCGCAAACGATTTGCAAGGGCGCGCGCACAAGTGCCAAGAACGCGGAGGAGCAGGAGAGGGAACACATGATCCGCACCATCGGCACCATCGCAATCGCGGCAATGGGGCTGGCTACAGCACAAGCGCAGGGCCCCGCCGATCCAGAACCCCCGCTGGTCGTTGCCGTGCTCGCCCACCCGGATGATGAGCTGTTCATGGCCCCCGCACTCGCGGCGCTGGCACGGCAGGGGCATGTCGTGCGGATCGTTCATGCGACGCCAGGCGATGTCGGACCGGGGGTCTCGGGCATGGCCAAAGGCGAGGCGCTGGCCGCCGCCCGCCGGGCCGAGGCCCAATGCGCTGGCAAGGCGCTAGGGGTGGCCAAAGTGGTCAATCTTGGCTTCGGAGACGGCAGGCTGGCTGAACACGTGCGTGACGGCTCGCTCGCCAAGGCACTGTTCGATCATGTCGCGGCGGCTGATCTGGTGCTGACCTGGGGGCCAGACGGAGGGTATGGCCATGCTGACCACCGCTTGGTGAGCGCGCTTGCCACCCAGATCGCCCAAGGCCAGCCGCGGGACGACCGGCCCATGATGCTCTATGTGGGCATCCCGGCGGGACGTCTCCCGCCCGTGCCCGACATGGCGGACTGGGCGGTGACCGATCCGGCATTGCTGGTCGAAACCATCGCCTACACGCCCGCCGATCTTGGCGCCGCCAAGGCCGCCGCACAGTGCCATGTGACCCAGTTTC